>JANOXY010000293.1:0-16053 GCA_031418675.1 Pseudomonadota bacterium | reverse complement strand
TCGGAAAGTTCGTGGCTATCGCCACATAACCCAGCAGATAGCTGCCCGCTGCGAAACCGACATTAAACGCCCCGTTGTAGGCAGCCATCGCTTTGCCACGCTCACTTTCCAAGGTGAATTCCACCGCGACCGCGTTTAAGGCCGGAAAAAATATGCCGTGGGCTATGCCTAGCAGCGCGCCGGTGAAGAGCAGACCCAAGCTCGGCAGCCAGATCAGGCACAAGGGTGTGGCGACATAGAGCAATAGCGTTACCTGCGCCACGCGCAAGCGACCAAACCTATCGGCAATGCCACCGAGAGCGACGCGTACCATCATTGCACAGGCGGAAAAGGCCACCAGAAACGTCGATACCTGCTCAAAACCATTGGCCAGCGCCCACGGCTGATAAAAGGTGAACATCGCGCCAAAGGTCCACCCGACCAGCACTGTGACGATGAGCACGCGCAAGAGCCCCGGTCGTAACATGAGTTGGCGCATGGTGGTGGTTTCGTGATGTGCTTGAGGCTCGTGATGTTCGTGCAAAAAGCGCGAGAGTGCGGCGGCCAATAGGGCAGCGGCGGCGGTGGCGGAAAAAACGGCTGACCAGCCATACAGGCGCGCGCCCCATTCCGCCAACGCCGGGCCCAGGGCATTGGTCGAGATCATGACCGCGCCGAAGGTGCCGATGGCCTGGCCCATGCGGGCCTTGGGCGCGATATCGGTCGCGAGCGTAGACAAGCCCAGGTAAAAGAGCGGCCAGGCCAGGCCTTGCAGCACGCGCAGACCCCACAACAAAGGTCCCACGCGGTCGACCAGAAAAAATCCCGCACAGGCCACCGCGAAGAGCAGAGCACCCAAGCAGACAAAGAGTCGACGTCCGTGGCGATCGATCAGTACGCCGACCATTGGCATGCACATCACGGACGCAAATAAGGACACGCCGCTCAGGCCACCGATGGTGGCAGCGTCGGCCGCGAGTTCCAGGGCGTAGAACTTCGGTAACAGGAAATACGTGGAGAACGAGAGGCCCACGATCGCCGTTGTCACCAACAACAGGGCGAACTGCGGTGTCAGTAAGGGCTCAGAGTCGGTGTTCAAAAAGTTCAGTTTCCAAAACAAGAAGGGGACAGATCGCCAAATCTGTCCCCGAGTGAGTGCCTGTCGCGAAGGGATTCAGCTCCCCGATGCGGGCATTCCAATGCCAGCGCGAGCGATGCTAAGCACGCGCTACCCGTCGGGTGACGAGCATGAGCGTGGCTGCGATTTAAGCCATCCGATGCAAAGCACACAGCTTATTGCCGGCACTATCGCGCAGATAGGCCAGATACATCTTGCCAGCAGCGCCCTCGCGCACCCCCGGTGGGTCCTCGCAGGTTGTGCCACCGTTGGCGACTCCAGCGGCGTGCCAGGCATCGACCTGTGCCGGCGAACTACAAGCAAAGCCGATGGTACCGCCGTTAGCCCCCGTCGCGGGTGCGCCGTTAATCGGTGGTGTTACCAGGAACAATCCACCGCCGTGCATGTAGATGAGGCGCCCTTTGTCGTCGGTAATCGCCGGCTTCGCACCTAGCGCGCCTAACACCGCGTCGTAAAACTTCTTGGCGCCCGCAATATCGCTGCTGCCGACCATGATATGGGAAAACATTTTTCTCTCCTCGTGTGTTGTAACCAGCCCCATATCCTGACGCACGCAGCGAGGAATGCTAGCCCCCAAACGGCAAATCGCAGTGGACTTGGACGAGCGCGTGGCCAGCAGCACCGTGCCCGGCGCCGAGGTCGAGCCACTGGCGCCACCATTTGGCTTGCTGGCCTGCTCCTTGCCCACACCCTGGGAACCGCGTGAACGGCGTCGTGCGTGAGGACGCGCTCGGCTCGCCAGACGCGAACCCAGCGACGGTCGCCTACGAGATTATGATTGTCACCCTTGCGGAAGGGGCAGGCGCCCAGGCAGATCGATGGACCTGCGCTGGTACCGTCCGTCACCCAGTCGGGTCCGGCGCTACCCCATTACACCGAAAGACCATAAAACCGCACCGCGTTTTCGCCCAGTACTTTGCGCTGATCCGCGAGTGGCAGTGGCGCCAGACGCTTACGCATCTCGCGGACCACGCCCATCGACGCGTCGATATGTGGATAGTCCGAAGCCCATACAAAATACTCCGCGCCCATGTGGCGGACGATTTCGGCCGTGATGGTTTCGTCCGGATCCGCCGATACCAGACACTGGCGTCTGAAGTAGTCGCTCGGCTTCATCTTCAGGAGGGTACTGGCATGCATGACCTCGAACTTATGATCGAGCCGATCTAGCCAGGCCGAGATCCAGTTCGCACCCGCTTCAAGCACCGTCACCTTCAAGCGTGGGAAGCGTTCCAGCACGCCGATGGTCAACAGCTCGGTAAAACCCGCCATGACGTCGATGGCGAGGAAGGCGAAACTGAACAGCCCAAAACGCGCACCTTCTTCGTCCGACAGGGGATCGGCGTAGCTGGTGGTTGGTTGATCGCGTACCACCACGTGGAAAGCCACCGGCAGGTCAAGTTCCTGGGCAGCGGCCCAGAACGGATCGAGCGAGGGGTGATCAAAACGTTTGCGGCCACGGGCAAACATATCCGGTGAGATATAAATGCCCCGACAGCCGGCGGCATGGGCGCGACGCATTTCCTTCACCGCCAGATCAACATCGAGAAGATTGAGGTGGGCGATGGGTACCAGGCGTTTAGTATCGTGGCTGCAAAAATCGACCAGCCAGCGGTTGTAAGCTTCGGTATAGGCGTGGGCGAGCAAGGGATCCTGCACGTGCCCTTCCCAGCTGATGCCAATGGTCGGATACAACAACGCGATATCGATGCCCTCCTCGTCCAGTACTTTAATGCGCGCTTTTGGATCGTAACTGCCGGGCGGACAGCCGTATTCATAGTTGTAGCGGCCGGTGTCAAACAGCGGCGTCGGATCCATTTCCACCCCACCAAACGCCGCGAGCCGACCATGCACCGCCTCCAGCGACTTGCCGTCGATCAACAATACCTCGTGACCAAGCGCATCGTGATCAATCCGAATGGCGCGATCACGATACTTGGGCGCGATGTAGTCGATCCAGGTGTTACGCGGCTCGAGAATATGACCATCGGCATCAACCGTCAGCACGTGTTCGGATTTGGCATTTGTCATGGAAGTACCCTGTTGATTGAAGCGTGGCGTTGCGGTGATGCGGCAGCTCGGTGCGCACCGTCAAGCTGCAGCACTGCCGAGCTGACGGCCCATTCTAAGGCGCACCCATGCCTAGCCGTTCACACAATAGCGGAACGGCAGACCTGCCCGATATCGTTACCATATTGGGCATTGCGCGAAACGACCCTGGTTTGTCTTGACGCCCTGGACCCTGCGACCGTAGCTTCGACGCCATTGTTTCGCAAGCACGTCGCCAGGGGAGGTTTCGATGTCACAGCCCACACCTTTTGATCAGACCCGTTTACGTGTTCCCAGCATTGAGCAGCTAGGTTTCGATCCGCAGGCCCTGCGTCGCAAATAACACGCTGAACGTAGAAAGCGGCTGCGCGCCGAAGGTGTTGCCCAATACAAAGACATCGAAGGCTCGTTCGAGCGTTACAAAGAAGATCCGTATATCGCAGAAAAAATCGTCCGCGAAGGACTCGATGAAGATATTGAAGTGGCCATTCTCGGTGGCGGCTTTGGCGGTATGTTGATGAGTGCCCGGCTCAAGGAAGCCGGCATCAGCAATTTTCGCATTATCGAAAAAGCCGGTGACTTTGGCGGCACGTGGTACTGGAACCGCTACCCCGGCGCCCAGTGCGACATCGAGTCTTATGTCTATCTGCCATTGCTGGAAGAAACCGGCTATGTGCCAAAGGAGAAGTATTCCTTTGAGCCTGAGATCTACGAGCACGCGCAGCGCATCGGCAAGCACTTCGATCTTTATTCACGCGCGTGTTTTCAGACTCAAGTCCGGGATTTGCGCTGGGATGACGAGCGCAGCCATTGGCTGGTGCGTACCGACCGCAACGACCTGTTCCGTGCCAAGTACGTGGTGATGTCGAGCGGCTCGCTGAATCGACCCAAGCTACCCGGCATTCCCGGTGTTGAATCCTTTCGCGGCCATATGTTCCACACCAGCCGCTGGGACTACGACTACACCGGTGGCGACACCACCGGCAATCTGCACAAATTGGCTGACAAACGTGTGGCCGTGATTGGCACAGGTGCCACCGCGATCCAGTGCGTGCCCCACGTCGGTCAGGCGGCCAAGCATCTCTATGTGTTTCAGCGCACGCCATCGGCGGTGGACGAACGGCGCAATCGCCCCACGGATCTCAGCTGGGCGAAGTCGTTACAGCCTGGCTGGCAGTCCGCGCGCAATCACAATTTCTCCTGCCTGATGTCCGGCATTCCGCAGGAAAGTGACGATGTTGATGACGGCTGGACCGAGCTGTTCACAGCCTTGGGCGAGTTGCTGGTTGGACACGACAGTGCGGATATGTCCGGCGAAGAAATGGTGCTGCTCGCCGAGATCGCCGACTTCAAGAAAATGAACAAAACCCGCGCGCGGGTCGATGCAACGGTCAAAAATCCCTCGGTTGCCGAAGCGCTCAAGCCCTGGTACCGGCCATGGTGCAAACGACCCACTTTCAACGATGATTTTCTGCCGACCTTCAACCGCCCGAACGTCACCCTGGTCGATACCGAAGGTCGTGGTGTCGAGCGTGTAACCGAGAAGGGCGTGGTAGTGAACGGCGTCGAATACGAAGTCGACTGCATCATCTTCGCGACGGGCTTCGAAGTGGGGCGCACCACCTACACCAAACAAGCGGAACTGGAAGTATTTGGACGCGATGGCCTGTCGCTGGCCGAGCACTGGGCGCGCGGCATGCGCACCTTCCATGGCATACACAGCCATGGCTTCCCGAATTGTTTTCACATGGGCTTCACCCAGACGGGGGCAGTGCCGAACTTCACCTACATGCTCGACAATCAGGCGCAACACATCGCCGCGATCATGGCCGAGGCCAGCACCCGCCAGGCCAGAACCATCGAAGCAAGCCAACAGGCCGAGGCTGACTGGGTCGCGCTGGTCAATGCACCGGACCAAATGACCGACTATCTCAACAGCTGCACCCCCGGCTACTACAACAGCGAAGGCACGGTAAACGGCAACGACGGGTTCTTGCAAGGCCACTACGCGGGCGGTGGCGTGGCGTTCTACGCGATGCTGCGCGATTGGCTTGCGAAGGGCGACCTCGCAGGGCTGGAACTCAAATAGATTTGCGCGTGTTCCAAGGCCCCGCGACCATCCGGTGGCGGGATTCAGAAAAGCGCAAATCCACACATCGCACAGCAAACCACAAGGGCCAATGTCCATGTTCAAACGCTTTTTCCACGTCAATATCTGCGTCAGCGATATGGAACGTTCAATCCGCTTTTACGAGCGCATCGGCTTCAAAAAGGTAGGCGATTTCATGCTGGGCGGGGGCACGCCGGGCATCGGAGTCGCGCTCGGCCTGGAGGTGAAACAATTGCGCGGTGTGTTCATGCGCCTGGGCGACGATGCACAAGCACCGGTGCTGGATCTCGTACAGTTTGTTGATCCACCGCCCCAGGGCAAACCCTACCCCAGCCTCAACAACATCGGTATTTGCCGCATCGCCTTTCTGGTGGACGACATCACTGCCGTCTACGAAAAACTCAAAACGCTCGATGTAGAGTTCGTCGCGCCGCTGAATATGTTTGACGGCCCACGGGGATCAAAAATCGGCGTCGTGTGTTTTAAAGACCCGGACGGCACGGTGCTGGAGCTGATCAGCAGTGACATCGAAGCAACGATGGTAAGTGCCTGATTATCCCTGACGCCCCAGTATTCCGGCTCGACCCTGGGGCGCTCGGCCACCACTGCGGTCAGAACAAACCAGCTGCGCAAATTCCGGCGATTTGCCTGATTTGCTCGGACCCGGCTAAGCGGCTCAGTCGCCACCCCATTGCACGCCGCTATACTGCCGCCACGACGACACCAGATGGCAGGTTTGACGATCGTGGATGAAATTCAGCCAAGGCAGAACACCGGGTATTCCGGGCGGCAGGTGCTGGCTTGCGTGGCCGTCGCAGTCTTGCTCACCGCCGGGACCAGCTACTGGTTCCTGCGCACCTACCTCTATGCCGCAGACTTCGATCCGGTGGCACTGTCGGCGAAAGAACAGCACTTGCTCGACCACAAGCTGCTGAACCTGGGGCTGAACCCCAAAGAACTGCTGCCCGCTGCCAAGCGGGCGCCCGATCAATTCGACGCGACGGGTCGACTGATCCCTGAGCCCTATGCGGAGAATTCCGCCAAGCGCAATATCAAGTTGGACGAACGCGAATTGAACGCGCTATTGGCGAGCAACGCAGATCTCGCCAAACGCTTCGCCATCGACTTGTCGGCCAATCTAGCCAGCGCCAAGATTCTGATACCGGTTGAACCCGACATGCCGATACTCGGTGGCAAGACCATACGGGTGAGCGCTGGGTTGGAGCTGAGTTACCACGACCAACAGCCCAGCATTATTCTGCGCGGCGTAAGCGTAATGGGCGTGCCTATTCCGAACGCCTGGCTCGGCAACTTGAAGAACGTCGATCTCGTCGCACAGTTCGGCGGCAGCCCGGGTTTATGGCATGGATTTGCTGCGGGGATAGAGAATATCGATATTAAAGACGGGGCCTTGAGTATTTCCTTGAAGGAATAATGCTGACCGTTGGACTCTCGTATTACCGGGTTTTTTCAAACACTTCAGGCGGCTAATTTAGCTTCAGACCCGGGATTTCTGCGCTGCCGATTGCGGTTACCCGGATGTCGCTGCTCTCAGTGCGGTTGGCTCTCGTCGGCTTAGCCTGGACGAGGAAACCTCGTTTGAAAACGCACCAAGGAGACTGCGTCGCAGGTTCACCGTGGTGCGCAACACCATCGCTGTTGGGTTTGCCGTCCTAAAACCCATAGCGCACCTACACCGATTCTCACGCTCGAGCAGTGACACTGGATGATTCTGCTTCTGATCCGTGAATTTATGCGAACAAATACCAGTTCTTCTTAATAGTTCACAAATTTTCCGCAAGTCCTCTCTAAGCTGACACTTGTGCAGCACCTCGCGCGGGGTATCCTAACCCCAGGGAGGTGAATTTGTCCGGGGGCTAAATTGAGGTGACTTGCGATGCGGTCCGATTGCGATCTTTCATTTTCGTGTTTCCCCGCTACGACGACAGCAGGTGTGGCCCAAAGGACTGAGCATAAGGGCCGTTCCTATTGGTTGATCTACGGCAATCTGCCGTGCCCTTCATTCGTTAGGCTTAACACGAAGATCAATCACCGCCGCCTGGATCTTGCCCCAGATTCCGGTGTCGGCGCTCTAAAGGCAGTCGATTCACCGATCCACAACAACAACAGTAATCGGCCCCAATGAATACACAAACCTTAAATCTGGTGCTGCTGCAAATCCTGACCATGCTAGTGCTCGGTATCGCGGGCGGCTACATCGCTCGCAGGTGGCTGCGCCAGCCTGGCGTTTTCGGCGAAATTTCCGCGGGGATTTTTTTGGGTCCGGCTGTACTCGGTATTCTCGCACCGGGGATCTACGCCATATTGTTTCCCAAAGGCGCAGCGATCGAAGCTGCGTACGGCACGGTTGTCGGCCTGAGCATGCTGTTCTTCCTGTTTGCGGCAGGGCTGGAAATTCAAGTCAATGAATTGCGCAAAAATTTCCGCAGTGCTGTCGCGACCGGGCTGCTCGGTACCGTCGTGCCATTTGCACTCGGCGTGGGAGCAGCCTACGGCGCGCCGTCAATTTGGCGAGTCCCGGCCGGCACTGATCCGCTTGTCTTCGCGCTGCTCCTGGGCACGGCCTTATCCATCACGGCGCTGCCGGTCATTTCTCGCGTGCTGGCGAATTTAGGTCTGCAGCGCGAGCCCGTCGGCGCGATTGTAATGGCGGCAGCAACCCTGAGTGACCTCATCGGATGGAGCATGCTGGCAGTTATCTTGAGCTACTCGGGGTCTGGCCAGAGCGAGACCCCGCAGTTCTGGAAGTCTGCATTACTGGTTATCGCCTTCGGGATTTTGGTGATTCGATTTGGGGGACGTTGGGCACGCAAGGCGATAGACCGGGCGCACCTGCCTTCCGGTTCCGCACGGGTCGTCATGCTCTACATTTCGATGCTCTTCGGCGCGGCGGTAATAGCGCACGGGCTTGGCATTCATCCGTCTCTCGGCGCATTTATGGGTGGCGTGGCGATGGCCTCCATCGGCAGCATGTACGGCCATCAGGCGCCGCAATCGATCATCGAATTTGCGCACGGCTTTTTTGCGCCTATTTACATCGTTTCCATTGGGATCCGCGTGGATTTCAGCAACAGTTTCGATTTCGGCTTGGTGGCTGTGGTTCTAATACTGGCTACCGTCGGTAAGCTGTCGGGTTCCTATCTGGGTGCACGCATCAGTGGGATTGAGTGGCGCTCAGCACTGGCGATAGGATTTGGTATGAATGCGCGTGGGGCGATGGAGATCGTCCTGGCCGGTGTCGCACTCGAGTATCACCTGATTGATCAGAGATTGTTCGTGGCGCTGGTTACGATGGCCCTGTTGACGTCAATGCTCAGCGGCCCGATGATGCAACGACTCTTGCAGCCGCAAGGCGCAAAGCGTCTGCCCCAGAACAACACTTGGCCTGCCGATCTATCGAGTGCACCACTCGGAAGTTCTTCGCGCTCAGGGCACACGCCGTCGTGATCGGCCTCATCAAATTTATTCAGCGCTGTCGTGCACAAAAATCAGGTCTATGCATTCGCCTGGACCTCGCTCAATGAACAAACCGGAAAGCATGCACGTGTCCAGGGAAGCCTTCACGCCAGTCGCGGCGCAAAGCGAAAACGGCGTGGAAGATGATGCCCCCGCCCTTCAGCTGAAACGCTTTCTGTCGCCCGACATTACGGGCCCCACACCCCACCCACGATTGTTCCGGTTCGTAACCAGGACCGTAGACTTGGTCGTCGCGGCGGGTGCCTTACTGCTGTTTTCGCCG
This sequence comes from Pseudomonadota bacterium, assembly GCA_031418675.1. Classification (GTDB taxonomy): domain Bacteria; phylum Pseudomonadota; class Gammaproteobacteria; genus JADJYF01. The sequence goes on along the minus strand of JANOXY010000293.1, from coordinate 7,017 downwards.
TTGTTTCTGCTGCTGGCGATCGCTATCCGCCTTGATTCACCCGGTCCCGTGCTGTTTCGCCGAGGTACCACCTGGGTCAATCGTCGCCGGCCACGAGGTGATGCCAGCGGCGCCGAACGGCGCAAGATTGATCGCCACGCTGCCGCTTTCCATCAGTACAAATTCCGCAGCATGTATGTCGACGCCCGCAACCGCTTTCCTACGCGCTACGCTTATGCCTATACCGCGGAACAGCTGCGTACTTTACCCATGAAGGCACTACTGGCCGCAGAGTCAGGGCCAAACGCACAAGATACCCTCAACGGCTCCCTGGGCCGCGATCCGCGCGTGACCCGTGTGGGCTGGTGGTTGCGCCGTACCAGCCTGGATGAGCTACCGAATCTGCTTTCAGTTCTTACTGGCGAGATGTCGCTGGTAGGTCCCCGTCCCGAGCTCTTCGATCTTGTTGGCCACTATCTTCCCGAGCATTTGCGCAAATTTGATATGAAGCCGGGTGTGACTGGCCTCGCCCAAGTGCTCGGCCGCGGCAATTTAACCTTTCACCAGATCAATGCTTACGACACTGAATACGTGAAGTACCACTCCCTGCGCTTGTACTTCTGGATCCTATGGCGCACTGCCATTGAGGTCTGCACCGGACGCGGCGCCTACTGATTCGATGATCCACTCGCGCGGATCGATGTTGATGCCACCCGACGATGGCATAACGCATCCCACCGCGACCGGTCAGCCATAGGTCTCCACTTGGTCGTCCGGGACCGAAGGACATCGCACACTCAACACCACGCAATCGGTCAGAGCTTCCCAAGTATGCTCAACGATAGGCGGCAGAATGACGTAGTCGCCTTCTGCCGTCAGCAATACATCTTCGATCTCACCGCCGTCGCGTACGCGGATGTGGATTTCCCCCTTGATCAGCACGGCGACCGTGGTTGCGGTCTTATAACTGACCCAGGCGCCTGCACGCGCTTCTCCGCGTGGATGTACGCCCCATTTGATCTCAACGTCATCACGATGGCGAAGACCCAACTCAGGTGCGACAAATTGCCCGACGAACCAACCGCGTTTGCCGTCGCGGATGGCGTTACCGCGAGTAAATTTTAAATTCATGACTGCTTGCTATTTTTCTGATCGGGCGCTCGGATCTTGAGCGATACGCGCGCTTTCTGACGCGCATCGCCATGGTACGAACTATCGAGATTTTTGCAATTGTGCAACGGTGAGTCTGGCCAAGCCGTTGCGCACGTCATGCGCCCATATCTGCGTGAACTTGATACCAGAACCCATAAGCCGGGCTCGCGTGTGGACCGATGTCTTGATATAAAACCATGCAGAAACGGGCGAGTAGAAGTGGGTACCGGCCGGATCGAGATGCGTCGATCCGACGCCAACTGACACCCATCGCCCGACGCCCTGCACGTAACTTAACCCTGGCAACACGGCCGGGCATGGAGACCCAGTTTAGCGATGAGTTATCGTCACCTTCTTGTTACCGGCGGCGCCGGTTTTATCGGATCCAATTTCATACGCCTGGCGATGTCGCGGGACGCTTCTGTTGTTGTTACCAACCTGGATCTCCTCACCTACAGCGGTAACGAGCGCAATCTCGACGACGTTGTCGCTTTATATGGCCGCGGAGCACAGGCGCGCTATCGTTTTGTCAAAGGCGATATTGGCGATGAGACACTGGTGCGCACGCTGCTGCGCGGCACGGGTGACGGGGCAAGTTTCGCGCCAGTGGACGCGGTGGTGCACTTCGCGGCGGAATCGCACGTTGACCGTTCAATACTCGGCCCACTGAAGTTTGTCGAGACCAACGTCAACGGCACGACGGTTTTGCTCGAGGCCTGTCGTCGTGAGCTGGAATCTAACGCCCGCCCCTTTCGCTTCCTCCACGTCAGTACCGACGAAGTGTACGGCTCCCTGGGTCCCGCCGACCCAGCTTTTGTTGAGACCCTCCCTCTACTACCTAACAGCCCCTACGCGGCCAGCAAGGCAGCGTCGGACCTCATGGTGCGCGCATACCATGAAACCTTCGGCCTCCCGACTCTGATTACCCGTTGCTCAAACAATTACGGTCCCTATCAGTTTCCCGAAAAGCTGATACCTCTGATGATTACTCGCGCAATGCGTGACGGCACCCTGCCAATTTACGGTGACGGCCAGAACGTGCGCGACTGGATCTTCGTCGACGACCATTGCGATGGCATTCTGGCCGTTCTGCACCACGGCACCGTCGGACGCACCTACAATCTTGGTGGCGAAAACGAAGTTTCCAACTTGGAGCTCGTGCGTAAACTGCTCGCGGAGCTCGGCAAACCAGAATCTCTAATCAGTTACGTGACAGACCGACTCGGCCACGATCGACGTTATGCGATGGACGTTGCCCGTGCGCGCGACGAGCTACGCTGGGTGCCTGTCACGCCTTTAGCCGCTGGCCTGGCGCGAACCGTTGCCTGGTATCGGTGCAATCCAGGGTGGTGGCGACCGCTACTGAACGAATCTGAACGCTTGACGGCTGAACTCTACCAAGCGTGATCTGACACCGGCTATGCTGCAACGGCCTGCGCTGTAGTGTAGTCAGGCAATGTTCGCTGCACCGGTTGGAGCCCAAGGTGCGCGTTGCGCCAGGCCTATCCTTCTATTGCCAAAGCCAGGGCGTGCTCCCATGGTGGCAGCTGAATGCCAAATGTCCCTTGCAACCGGCGACAATCAAGAACCGAATAGGCCGGTCTTAATGCTGGGGTTGGATAGTCTTTGGTCTTAATCGCATCGACCGTGATGGTGCGATCCGAAGCAGAGTTGAGATGCTGAACAATAGACGCAGCAAAATGCCACCACGAAGTGCTGCCCCCGCAACTCAGATGGTAAATACCTCGATGGTCGTTACAGTAGCCAGTAATGTCCGGCCACCCACGTGCTAATACCTGGGCGGTCGCGTCGGCAATGGCACGCGACCAGGTGGGTGCGCCTATCTGATCATCGACGATGCGCAAATTGTCCTGTTGCTGGGCGAGGCGTTTGACAGTCAAAAAGAAATTGCGGCCACGGGTGCCATAAACCCAGCTTGTGCGGAATATCAAAGCCGCGGCACCGGTTGCTTCGATAGCCCGCTCGCCAGCTAATTTTGTCACGCCATAACAATTGATAGGTCCGGTAACATCGTCTTCGCGATAAGGGCGGACGCCGTCACCAGCAAACACATAGTCGGTTGAATAATGAACGAGTGCACTACCGCTGCGCTCCGCTTCCTCCGCCAGTACGCGCGGCACAGTTGCATTGAGTATTTCGGCGCGCTCGGTTTCTTCCTCGGCACGGTCAACTGCGGTATATGCGGCGGCATTCACAATGAGTCGGGGCGCGGCCGATCGTACAAAGTCTCGTAGCCTGACCACGTTCTCCAAGTCAAGTGTATGGCGAGTAAGTGCGACGACGGGCCCCAATGTTGCAAGGCTGCGGCGCAGTTCCCATCCGACCTGCCCACCAGCGCCGAACAAAAGGATGGGCGCACGCCCGTCAGCGGTACGGTTCATGGGAATAAATCTGCCTCACGCAGAGATTTCCCATTGAGGTCCTTTGTTGACAACACCGGTGCGCTGGCGATTACAGGCCACGTGATCGCAATGTCGGGGTCGTTCCAGACCACACATCGATCGTGTGCAGGCGAGTAATAATCCGTGGTCTTGTACAGCAGGTCGGCGTTCTCGCCGAGCACCACAAAACCATGGGCAAAGCCTGGCGGAATCCACAATTGTCGTCGGTTGTCCGCCGACAGCTCCACCCCAATCCAGCGCATGAAAGTGGACGAACTGCGGCGCAGATCCACGGCCACATCAAATACCGCACCCCGCGCCACCCGTACAAGTTTTCCTTGCGCACGCTCGCCTATCTGATAGTGCAATCCACGCAGCACGCCGCGCTTGGAATGAGAATGGTTATCCTGCACAAAGCCGATGGATGTGCCGATGGCCTGCTCAAAGCGCTGTTGATTAAAGCTTTCCATGAAAAAACCGCGCTCATCTTCGATCACCTGCGGCTCGATGATGAATACGTCGGGGAGAAGCGTATTGATGGCTTTCATTCGAAGTAGGGTTCCACAACCAGGCGGGCGAGGTACTCGCCATAGGGCGAATTGCCGTACTGTTCGGCCAACAGGCCGAGTTGGGCGGCAGTGATATAGCCCATGCGAAACGCAACCTCTTCCGGACAGCAGATCTTCAGTCCCTGTCTTAACTCCATCGTTTCGACAAAATTTGATGCGCCGAGCAATGAACTGGGTGTGCCGGTGTCCAGCCACGCGATACCGCGCCCGAGGATTTCGACCGCCAAGCTCCCTTGTTCGAGATAACATTTGTTGATGTCGGTGATCTCAAGTTCGCCACGGGGCGATGGCCGCAGGTGCTTGGCGAACTCGACGACCTGGTTATCATAAAAGTAGATGCCAGTGACAGCGTAATTCGATTTCGGTTGCTGGGGTTTCTCTTCCAAACCGATCGCCTGGCCATGTGCGTCAAATTCGACAACACCGTAGCGTTCCGGATCCTGCACGCGATAGGCAAACACCGTGGCACCCTTGCGACTGGTTCCGACCGAGCGAAAATTGGATTGCAGATCGCGGCCATAAAACACGTTATCGCCAAGAATCAGCGCAACATGCGAGTCGCCGATGAAACGCTCGCCAATCAGAAAGGCCTGCGCCAGCCCAGCCGGCACGGGTTGCTCGGCATAACTGAGCTCGATGCCCCATTGCTTACCGTCGCCGAGTAATTGCCGATATATCGGCAGGTCGCCGGGGGTTGAGATAACAAGGATATCCTTGATGCCGGCGAGCAATAGCGTCGAGAGCGGGTAGTAGATCATCGGCTTGTCGTAAACCGGCAACAGCTGCTTTGAAACTACCTGGGTAATCGGGTGGAGGCGCGTTCCGCGTCCACCGGCGAGCACAATACCTTTCACAACATGTCCTTTTTCCCGAAATGTTTTTCGAGAACCCAATGGATAAAAGTTCGCTAAACCAAAAGCGCTTTTCGGCGATCGTTATTACACAACGCCGCGAATAAATGTGCCCTCAATCCCGTCACGATCCTCGGCGCATACGGGTCCACCAGCGCATTGCGGATAGGCTACGATGCCAGCCGCGCCGCGCAAACGGTGAAAGTCACCTGAGAGTATTGCTTTTTCGTGCGGCCAGGTTGTGCCTGTCGCGACGCGCCATAGCCCGCCCAGTGAGCCAAGCCGAGACAAATGCGTTTTGTAGATAGGGTGCACTTTGCTGGCACTCTGCGCGCACGCATTTGACTCTTGCTGATCACCGCTGCTTACCCGCGAGCACCTTACCGAGGTGGGACCCAACCCGCATAACAGCGCCGACCCGACACCTGCATTGACGCCTCGTGGCGCGGATGCCACTGCCGGCGTGAGTATCGCACGCCGGCAATTGGCCGTCCAAGAACGTGCGTAGAGAAAAAACGCTCATTGTTCACGGTTCTGCGTGCTCTGTTGATCCCGGCTCTGCTTAGCTTGAGGCGAATGCCTACGATACTAAGGCTCCGCCTTTGCTACCGCATTTTGACGGCTGAGTACTGTCGTCAGACGCCACGGCCTAGGCATCAGACCGAGGAGCGCGATCCGGACATAGGCACGGACCTTAGGCGCCGCCTCAGCGCGACGCCCCGGAGCGAACAACAGGAGCGGTATGAACTTGATCAGACGCAAGCTTGCCCCAATGCTCAATATCGGACGCAACAGAATCTGGGCGACTAAGCCATAGTGTTTACGAAAGAAATAATAGTGGTTGATGTGGGCACGCATGAGTGCATCGTCGGATTTGACCACCCCATTAATGCTGTGGTCACCGCCAACATGGGTAATGGCGACATCCGGTACGAAGGCCACTTTCCAACCAGCGCGCGCTATGCGCAGGCACCAGTCTGGCTCGCAGCAAAACGTGTAGTAGTACTCGTCGAGGTGACCGACCGCTTGGAGAGTCTCGCGCCGCACAAGCATAAACGAACCGTTCAGCCAATCGACCTCGCGCCAGTGCTCAAGGTCGCGATAAAGATGGTCGGGCCAGAAGGTTGACAGATGAACGGCGTTGAACAGCTCGGCATGCAGAGTCAGCATGCGGCCAAAAGTGCGCTGCAGGCTACCGTCCGGATTCAGCGTGCGACAGCCCGCAATGCCAACTTCGGGGTGTGCATCCATGAATGCCACCATGGCAGGTAGCGTGCCTTTTGGCACCAGTGTGTCGTCATCGAGCAGCAGCATGTAACGCGCGTCGGCCTCGGCGAGCAGACGATTGTAGGTGCCGGTGTAACCCAACTTGCTGCGCCGATAGAAAGCACGCGCCTCAGGAAATTCCGCAGCAATGCGAGCGACAAAGCCGGTATCCTCGAAACCGTTAAACGCCAGATGCAGACACCAACTGAAATCCGCTGCGTCCTCCTGCTTGAGCGAACGCAGACAGTCCGCTAAGTAACGATCGCTGCCCAGGTTACCTATGAGTATGGCGAGGTCGTGCATGGGGATGGGTTGTTCGCGGTCGAAATTCAGTGGTTGAAATGTGAGCTTACGGTGCGCTCTCGGGCCGACTTTCGGTGCAACCGCCCAGTCCTTGCTACGTTACTATAATTTCCACTAGGTCGGGATAAGCTTGGTGGCGGCTGAGCCGTGGTCAGTTTCGCCGGACGGTACGCAATGATGCTCGAATACGCGGGTGGATACCGAGGTACTTCGCACTTTTGCTTGGAACGCTTCATCGCGATGAGGTCTCACCCTGGGGTCCACCAACGACGCCCCATAGAGCCTCGACATCCTGTATGACACTCTCCCGTGCGCCGGCAAGGCAAAAACGATAGAAACGGTTTTGCTGCGCGAGCGGGTGTTCGTTGGGACCTTGATGAGCGCCTTGCTCGGCCGATCCGAGCATTTCACTAAATAACAATCTCCGCATGAACGCCAGAGAAATGGATTCTCACCGCTGGGAACACCGCACATGGATTCTTCATATCGGGAGGC
>JANOXY010000292.1:0-8637 GCA_031418675.1 Pseudomonadota bacterium | reverse complement strand
CGATATGACTCTGGCGCTGGTAGTGGGTGCGCGACCATTCCTGATCGGGCGCACGGAACGTATGCCAGTCGGAACACCGGATCTGCGTCGCTCTACGAGGACGTGACCGTCGATGTTCAGCCCGATCCCACCCGTCACCTGCTGCAGGGCTGGATCATGTCCTTTGCCGACGGCACGCCTAGCTACAGCGATAAGGCGACCCAGATCCGGTGTTCTGACTGGCATACGTTCCGTGCACCCGATCAGGAATGGTCGCGCACTCACTACCAGCGCCAGAGTCATATCGAAAACACCATCAAGATGGTGGTCGACAACGCCCGCGGTGATGGCGCACCGGGGCGCTTCGATGCGGGTTGGGTCGAGGTGCTGCAGAATCACTTCGGCGCGCTCAAGCATGCCGAATTCGGCCTGGGCGTCGCCTTGATGAAGGCACAGCGCGATGGCATGACGCAGATGATTAACAATACGATTCTGACCAACGCGTCTTATAAGCTGCGGCTGGCGCAGGACATTACGCTCTACCTCGCGGATATCGGCCTCGATATCAAGCTCGATGGCGAAGCAGGCACGCGCTTGTGGTTGGAAGATGGCTGCTGGCAGGGCACGCGCAAAGCGATTGAGGCGATCCTGGCCGCGGGTGATCACCTTGAAATCTATTTCGCCGTCAACGTTGTGTTTGAAGCACTGGTCGGAGAACTGTTCCGCAGTGGTTTTGTTATGCGCGCGGGCCCGGTGCACAACGATTTTGTCACGCCCGCCGTGGTATCGGCTGCGGCCAGCGACTATCGGCAGAACTTGGCCAATACACTCGTTCTGATGGGGCTGCTGACTGGTGATGCGAGTCATGGCCAGGCCAACAAAAAAATCATGCAGGGCTGGTTGGCGAAATATGTGCCGCTGTGCGCGCAGGCCGCCAGGGACATGAAGCCACTGTGGAGCCTGCAAAATAACGGTGACCTGGATTTTGAGGTCATGGCCAAAGAATCGCGCGAACGTTTCAACGACATTCTGGTAGCCATTCAGATCAATCTTCCCGAGGGTGTAACGGCATGACAACGCAGACATTCAAGGATCTCGATCGGCAGGACACGATCTCCCATCGCTGCGGTGTGACCATGAACGACAGCGCTGATGCGCGCGTGATTGCAGAAGTCATGCATGAAAAACACGGCATCGAGGTCTTGCATTATCCGGCCATGATTCGTCTCGACACTGAAGACAAGATGACCTTCAAGATGGACGAGTTAAGTGAATCACTGGGTCGAGACTTTACGACCTATGACTTCGAGGTGGTGATGTCGACGCACTATGGCCGCATGGTCATGGTCGATGAGAATACTGTGGTGCTGTTCGGCAACATGGAAGACGCCCGGCAGTTCGAAGAATAGCGCAACGGCCCCCCGGCGGTTGCGATGGGCAGAGTGCCCGGCAGCTGGCCGGGCGCGCCGCGATTTATCTAAACGCACGAGCTTTCCGGAGCTGATGGCAGCGGGTGTGCCGAGCCATCGCCGCGTCACGTTGCTGTCGGGCATGTAAACAATTCGAAATTGCAAAGCTACGCCGCCCAGCGCGTGGCATCAGGAAAATGCTTTATGGCAAAAATGATGATCTTCGATGCCGATGCCCGTGCAGCGCTGGGCCGCGGTGTGAATCTGCTGACTCGCGCCGTGCAATGCACGCTCGGTCCCAAAGGTGGCAATGCGATTATTGACGTGCCGATCGGAACACCGATAATTTCGCGGGACGGCGTCAGTATTGCTGCCGAGATAGAACTCGAAGATCGCTTCGAAAATATGGGCGCGCAAGTGGTGCGCGAAGTTTCGAAGAAGACCAACGAGGTAGCGGGTGACGGCACGACCACCGCCACCGTGCTGGCCAATGCACTGATCCAGGAAGGTTTCAAATCCCTGACCGCGGAGGTCTCCGCATTTGATCTGGTCAACGGCATGAACCTCGCGGTCGCCGCCGTGGTGGATGCGCTAAAGGCATCAGCGACACCGCTCAGTAAAATTGATGGCGCTGCGTCATCAGTTGCGATGATCGCGGCCAATGACGACATCACCGGTCGTATGGTTGCCGATGCCTTGGCTACCGTGGGACCGACCGGCATCGTCACCGTCGACATCGGTCTGACGGTGGAAACAACGCTGGAAGTTGTCGAGGGTGCGTCCTATGAGCGGGGCTACGTGTCCCACCACATGGTCAACGACGTTGACACCATGGAGACACATCTGGACGACGCGTTGCTGTTGCTGACCAATCATGGGCTGCGCGATGCCGACGATGTGGCGGTATTACGCAGGCTTGCCAACGAGGCGCGCAAGCCGTTGTTGGTTATCGCCGATGAATATTCCACCCAGGCGGTGGCGGCTTTGCTCGATGGGCACGGCGGGCCTGACATCGTCGCGGTGCACGCGCCCGAATACGGCAAGTGGCGGCAGGCAATGATGGAAGACATGGCGATCATGACCGGCGGGCGGGTATTCGTGAAGGAACTGGGCAGTCATTTCCGTGAGGCTACCCTGGCGGATCTCGGTCGTGCACGGCGCGTGAAGGTGTCGGCCAATGCCACCGTCATTTCCGGCGGCGCGGGCGCGCCGGAACAGATCCGTGGACGCATGGAGCAGGTGCGCCGGCAACTCGCCGCCAACGAAGTCATGATCGAACAAGACAAGTTTGCTGAACGTCTGGCCAAGCTGTCCGGCGGCATTGCTGTGATCCACGCCGGTGGCGCGACGCCGGTCGAACAGAAGCGTCGTTTGCAGATGATCGAAGACGCCTTGAACGCCACCCGTGCCGCCGTACAAGAAGGTGTCGTACCGGGCGGTGGTACCGCTTTGATCCGAACCCTGCCGGCCGTCGAAGGTGTGGTGGCCTCGCTGTCGGGAGCAGAGCGGGAAGGCGCGGAAGTCGTGAGGCGGGCGCTGACGCGGCCGCTGGCCGTCATCGCGCAAAACAGCGGCGTCGATGCGCAGAAAGTCATCGACAAGGTCATGGCGGCAACGGGCAGCATTGGCTACAACGCGCGCACAGCTGAGCTGGTCGATATGTTGAAGGCCGGTGTCATGGACCCGGTTAAGGTCACCTACACTGCATTACAGAACGCTGTGTCGGTCGCCGCCTTGATTCTGACCGCGCAGACCTTGATCGCGGATATTCCCGACGATGAGGACCCGACGGCCGGTCGCGCGCGGGGCGGCGGCGCTGAAAAATACGGTATGAATTGAGCCGTATTCGAGCTGAACTAAGCATGGCTCCTCCTTCCTCGTCGCTTGGCAGCACTGACGGCTGGCGCTTTCCCCGCAAGGCCAGCACCTTGCCGGAGGTCTATCGCTCGATAGCCGTGCCGCGCGGCGCCAGCATCGCGCGCCGTATGCTGGCTTTTGCCGGGCCGGGCTACCTTGTCGCTGTGGGTTATATGGATCCCGGCAACTGGGCCACCGCCATTGCTGGCGGTTCGGCCTTCGGTTATTCGCTGCTGTCCATCGTTATGCTCGCCAATGTAATGGCGATCGTGCTGCAGTCATTGTCCGCTCGTCTGGGCATCGCCTCCGGGCGTGATCTGGCGCAAGCCTGTCGTGATCATTATTCACCGCGGGTGTCGTTTGTTTTGTGGGTGCTCGCTGAGCTGGCAGTGTGCGCAACCGATCTGGCCGAAATCATCGGCACCGCCATCGCGCTCAATTTGTTGTTTGGTCTACCGCTGCTGGTCGGCGTGGTGGTGACGGTGGCCGACGTGCTCTTGATCCTGATGTTGCAGTCGCGCGGCTTTCGTTACATGGAAGCCTTGATCATTTCTTTGATGCTGGTGATCGGCAGCTCCCTCAGCTACGAGATATTTCTTGCGCAGCCGATCTGGGCCGATGTTGCTGCTGGTTTTGTGCCGAGCACAACACTGTTCACTAACCCTGAGATGCTCTACATCGCCATCGGCATTCTGGGTGCGACGGTAATGCCGCACAATCTCTATCTGCATTCAGCGCTGGTGCAGACCCGCGACTTTGAAGGCAGTGCTGCAGGGCGGGGTGAGGCGATTCGTTATGCCACTATCGATTCCACGCTGGCGCTGTTGATCGCGCTGTTGATCAACGCCGCCATCTTGATCGTGGCGGCGGCAGCGTTTCATACCCATGGCCACACCGAGGTGACCGAAATTCAAGATGCGCATCGCATGCTCACACCCCTGCTCGGGGTGAGCTCGGCCGGTGTACTGTTTGCTATCGCTTTGCTGGCGTCGGGGCAGAATTCAACCATAACCGGCACTTTGACCGGCCAGATCGTGATGGAAGGCTTTCTAAATATCCGTTTGCCTGCGTGGGCGCGGCGGCTACTGACACGCTTGATAGCCGTCGTGCCGGCGGTGTTCGTCACCATGCACTATGGTGCTTCGGGCACGGCGCAGTTGCTGGTCCTGTCGCAGGTGATCCTAAGTCTGCAGTTGCCATTTGCAGTTATTCCCCTGGTCACCTTTACCAGCGACCGCGCGAAGATGGGAAACCATGTCAGCCCGCAGTGGTTAACGTGGATAGCGTGGCTCATGACGGGCTTGATCATCGTGCTCAATCTCAAGGTCATCAGCGACGCGCTGCGCACCTGGCTAAGCTGACGACGCCGGATGTCGACGCCCACACTCGCGCAGGGCAGCAATAACAGCTCGATATTTGTCAGCGCACCGTTTCCCACCAGGGACTGAACGGAAAAGTAAGATCGGCGTCGACAAATTCCCCTAAGCGGGGAGTAAGCAACTCGACGTCAGTGGCCCGTGCGGCAATCACTGCCCGCTTGATCGGTTCATCCCAGTCATGGAAGGCGAGATTGAAGGTGCCCCAGTGCACCGGCAACATGCGGCGCGCGCCCACGTCGCGGTGGGCGCGCACCGCGTCTTCGACACTCATATGGATATCCAACCATGGTGCGCCCGGCCCGTAGGCGCCGATCTTCATAAAGCTCATATCGAACGGCCCAAGCCGCGCGCCGATCTCACGGAAGTGTTCCGAATAACCGGTATCGCCACTGACAAAAAAACGATGTCGAGGTCCGATCACCGCCCACGACGTCCATAAGGTCCGACGGGCATCGGTCAGACTGCGCCCCGAGTAGTGACGTGCGGGCGTAGAAATGACCCGCACGCCGCCGATCGTGTGTTCTTGCCACCATTCAAGTTCGTGGATCTGTGCCGCCGGCACACCCCACAGCGACAGATGCGCACCAATGCCCAAGGGCACCACAAAGCTTGCACCCCTGCTCGCCAGCTGTTGCACGCTAAACATATCTAGATGGTCGTAGTGATCGTGGCTAATCAGCACCGCATCGATCACCGGCAAATCCTCGAGCGGCAGAGCAGGTGCTTGAAAACGCCGCGGCCCGATGGCGAACGGCGAGGCGTAGTCGGAAAACATCGGGTCGACCAACATGCGTAAGCCATCGATCTCGATGTAAACGCTGGCATGGCCAATCCACAAGGCACGCAGGCGAGCGCTCGAAGGTGGCGTGGAGAGCGCCTGTTGATCAACCGCAACCACCGGTAGTGGTGCCGGCGGCACACGGGTTTGCGTACCAAAAAACTGCTCGCGCAGCATCGTCACTATGTCGTCAAAGCGGTAGGCCGCTGGCGCAATATCGTTGACAAAAGTGGGCTCGTGGTAGTGGGGATTGGCGCGTGCACGCTGCTGTTGCGCGGCTGAGAGCGGCGCGCCGAACTGCGGCTCCGACAGTACAATGCGCGCGAGCGCGACCAGCACCGCTGTTATACCCAGCAGTACCAGCAGTGGCGTGCGCCAGCGTCTGCCAAGTATCGCCATATCAGTTGTGCAGCACCCTTACAGCTGGATTGTGGGTAGCAACAATGGACACGCCGCCCCTGGTCATCATCTGCGATACCGCGATGGGCGCATCTGCGCGCTTATTACTCACGCAAAGATGCTCTCTTGATAGCCCTCGGCCGCTACTTTGTCACAGGCGTGACGATAAGTGCTGGCGCCACCGACATAGGCCAGCAGTCGGCGCGGTTTGCCCTCGATGTTGGTGCCCATGTACCAGGACTTGGTCTTGGGCACGAGGGTGGCATTGGCGAGTTCATCGTGATGTTCGCCCCAAGCCGCCTCGGCCTGGGCGGTGGGTTCGATCGACTTGTGACCGCGGGCGTTAGTGTAAGCAATACAATTGCTGATCCAATCTGCCTGCTGTTGGGAGCAGGTCGGCACGTTGCAGAATGCCGCAGCCGGTGACAGCGGCGCCATGATCATGAACATGTTTGGAAAGCCATGCACCTGCAAACCCATCCACGCACGTACGCCATCGCGGGCCCAGGCTTCGCGCAACAGCAGCCCATCGCGACCGCGAATATCGATGGCCGTCAGGGCGCCGGTGCCGGCATCGAAGCCCGTTGCAAAGATCAGGATGTCGAGCGGGTAAAAGTCGCCACTGGTTTCAACGCCGTTGTCGGTGCAGCGGGTGATGGGCGTTGCCGTGGTGTCGATCAAGCTCACGTTGGCTTGATTGAATACTTCGAAATAGCCACTTTCCAGGGGCACGCGGCGCGTGCCAAAGCCGTAGTCCTTAGGCAGCAATTTGTCCGCGACCCGCGGGTCGCGCACACGCTCGCGAATGCGCGCGCGGACAAAATCCGAGACGTAGTCGTTCACCTCCTGGTTGGCGAACAATTCGCCAAATGCGCCGACCCAGAACTTCAGCGAGCCGTCGCGCCAGTAGTCCCACAGGCGGGCTTCGCGTTCGGCGGGTGTGAGATCGGCAAACAGCACGGTGCCGAAGTCGTAGTCGTTGCCGGTAAACGTGTTGTGCACCAGCTTTTTCATCGTCGGGTAGTCCTGCCGCAGCGCGGCCATGCGCGCAGCGTCGTATTTCGGGTTACGCATCGGAATAGCGTAACTCGCCGTACGCTGGAAGACCGTCAGCTGCGCGACCTGCGGGGCGATGGTCTGGATGACCTGAATGCCGGTTGCGCCGGTACCGATAATGCCGACCCGTTTGCCGGCAAAATCGACCGCTTGCCGTGGCCATCGACCGGTATGGAAGGACACCCCTTTGAAATTTTCGTAGCCGTCAATGCGTGGCACGGCCGGCGTCGAAAGACCACCCGTCGCCATCACCAGGAACTGTGCAGTGAACTGCTCGCCGCTTGTCGTCATTACCGTCCAGCGGCCGGCGCTGGCTTCGTAGTTGGCTGCGGTCACGCGAGTGTTGAATTGGATATCGCGGCGTAAATCGAATTTGTCCGCCACAAAATTCAAGTACCGCTCGGTTTCGGGTTGGGCCGGAAAGCGCTCACTCCAATTCCATTCATTGAGTAGCTCGTCGGAGAACCAGTACTGATAACACTCCGCCGTCGAGTCGCAGCGCGCTCCGGGGTAACGATTCCAGTACCAGGTGCCCGCAACGCTGCTGCCGGCTTCGAGCACTCGGACACGGCAACCGCGTTCGCGCAGGGTGTGTAATTGATACAGTCCGGACAAGCCGGCGCCAACGACGATGACATCTTGATTGGACTTCTCGCCACCCACCTAACGTACTCCTGCAATGATTAACTGCTGTAAACAGGCCCTGCAACCGACAGCTATCCCGGCGCTTTGGCCCGCGCTTTTGCCATGGCTGACCAGAGACCTGACGCGCGGATTTTATAGCCAAGCGCGCGCAACACATCACCACGGCTGAAAAAATCCGCGCACTGGCTCACGCTTGCCCAGCGCCAGTGATACTCAGCCGGTGGCGAGGGTGCGCACGGCGCGGCTGGCGGTGACCTTGCCGCTGGCATAAGCCTCGTGGTTGCTATCAACGGCACTGAGTTTGTAGCGATAGTTCACCATCACGCCATAGGCTTGCTGCATGCCATTGGCGCTGGTGTCAGCCAGCCAGTTAATGCGCTCGACGATGGCACCGTTGCCGAGGTGAAAATGGGCGACGCGGTCGCGGGCATTGCCCTCCTCATCCGGGGTGATCAGGTAACGCGCTGCCAGTCGCAGCACGATAGGACCGACGATTTTTTCCACTGCTGCTTGTTCCCACCAGCGCGGCGTGGCCAGCAGCGCAGTGAGGGTGGCTGCGGCGCCCGCCGCGACTCCTACGCTTGCCAGCTTGACTGCTTCGGTAGGTGTCAAGGCGGCGTCGCCTTCGCAGCTCAGCCGTGTTTCAACATGCCGGCGCAGGCCGGGCAGCGGTGACAGCGTTGCAAATTCTTTGATGTTGGGCAGTTCGCGGGCAAGCTGATCGGCTACGCGTTTGATCAGAAAATTGCCAAAGCTGATGCCCGCCAGGCCTTTTTGACAATTCGAAATCGAATAAAAAATCGCGGTGTTGGCGACGCGCGGGTCGCTGGTCTCGGCGCGAGCATCGAGCAGGCTCTGCACATTGTCGGCCAGCCCATCGACCAACGCGACCTCGACGAAGATCATGGGCTCGTCGGGCATGCGCGGATGGAAAAACGCAAAACAGCGTCGATCGGAATCCAGGCGATTCTTGAGATCGCGCCACGAACGGATGGCATGCACTGCTTCGTAACTGACCAGGCGTTCGAGCAAGGCGGCGGGTGCCTGCCAGTCTATGCGCACCAGATCGAGGAAACTGACGTCAAACCAGGCGCCCAGCAGCGGACGCAAATCCTCGCCCAAGGTGCGTGCGGCG
>JANOXY010000291.1:0-9053 GCA_031418675.1 Pseudomonadota bacterium | reverse complement strand
GCCGGCGTCGGGTGCGCCTGCGCGGCGTCCGGAGCGTCCCGGCCGCGGCTCCAAACCGCCGCCTGCACCACCCCCCAGCGCGGCGTCTTCGCCATCGGCTGGGTCCGGGCTGGCGGGATCGGCGCCCGCATCGGAGTCGGATAGGGCCTCCTGATCGCCACGCTGGGCAACCACTGCGGCATCGAAGGAAATATCGCGAAGATTGAACAGGCCTTGCACATCACGCAGGCGCCCTTCGCCATGACCTTCCAGGCCGGCGGTTCTGATCACCGCACTTGCCCATGGATCGGTCAGGGCGTCGTAGCGCTCTTTACGGGCATCAACCCTCAGCAGGCGGCGGCTGTCACGCTCGAGTTTTTCGAACAGACCGTCGGCACCTCGTGCCTCAAAGGTGCGCGCCGTCGCCGCAATGTGATGCATCGCGCGCAGACCGATGCTGGTCGCGATCGACACCACGATGACTATCACGATCATCGCGCCGAGTACGGCCATGCCACGCTGCGAGCGAGCTAAAAGGCCAGCACTATGAAGCGATCTCGGGCTCATCCAGGTCGCGCCACAACACGACGCAAAGTGAGCGCATCCTTGAATTCGATGTTGAATTCCACCCCTTGTGGTAGTTGTTGCTGGCTCGTTTCATTGTCATCGCGCGGCCAGAATTCGACCCAGCCACCGCCGTCAAAAAAGCGCAGCTTGAGTGATTTCACGTCGCGCAGCAGGCGTTGGCTATGCAAGCCGGTATCGGGCGTGCGATCGAGCCCCGCCCACACATCGCGATACAAGTTGCCGTCCTGCACGCGATAACGAACGCGACGCAAAGCTGGGCCCCCTTCAAAATGACTGACATCGGGCACACGGCGCGTGAAGGTCAATAACTCACCCTTCAGCCCGGCGCGCAGGGCTGGCTCCGATTCGCCGAGCGCGTCACGCACACTACGTGGCGCCAGCGCGCCCAGGTCCTGCTCCATGATCACGACCGCATAACGCAGCCTCTCGTTGCGACGTGTGGCGTCTTGTAGCCCCTGATCAAAAACCAGCATATTGCGCACGCTGCCAAAGCTCAGCACCGCCAACACCGCAAAGATGGTGATGGCCACCAGCAGTTCGAGCAGCGTGAAGCCGCGCATCTTGCCCACCGGGCTCATCGGATTAACGCACCGCGGCGTTGACGTTCGATACGCGCGATCGGCGCGCTGCGTTTGCCACCATCGCGGATCTCGACCACCACAGAAAACTCGGGGGGCTGGCTGACATCACCCTCACCCGGCTGATCCGACAGGCCACGACTAGGTGGGGGTGCAAGCTTACGTACCATCACCGTGTAGTTAAAATTGCGACCAAGCATGACTTCCCGGCCCTTGCGCGTATCGACGGCCACGCCCTGGTGTTCTATCAGATACTGATCAAGCACGTTACTGGCGGCCCATTCGGCCAGCATGCGCCGTTCGAGATGACCCTGGTTGGCGATTGATTCCCGCACCACGCCGAGGGTGCCTCCGAGCACCACCGCCACCAGTGCCAATGCCACCAGCACTTCAATCAGGGTGAAACCGTGGCACGGCCGACTCATGTGGCTGGGGCGACCCATTCCGCAACAAACTCACCGTCGGCATTATCGAAAAAGCGGTAGTAGCCGGGTTCGCGCCGGTGACTGAGCGCAATATTGGACACGCGGGTTTCTCCGCTAGGCAGGCAGACCACGGCCGGGCCCGACTCGGGGCGCGCGCCGCGTACGGGTGGCATGCGGAGTTCGATTTCTTCCGGTAGCGATCGGACCGCGCTGGTGTCGGCCGGCGACAAGGCCTGCCAGCCGCGGTGATACCGCGCCAGATCGTAACGTCCACCGCCGATACGTATGCCGGTTGGGCTACCGGACAACACGGCGCTATCGCGACAGTCGTTCAAGGTCTGCACAAAACGCTGGGATTCGAGCTTGAGCGCATCGGCTGCGCGGTCCGGCAGGCTGATGCGCACAACCACCAGCATCACACCGATGATGGCAATGACCACCATCACCTCCAGCAGGGTGAAGCCGGTAGCGCGTGCGCTACTTGATGGTCCAGTTCCCGATATCGGCATTAAAACCCTCACCACCCGGAATACCGTCGGCGCCATTGGAATACAGATCGTAGGTGTTGTGCTGGCCCGGATAGAGATATTGGTAGTCGCCACCCCAGGGATCCTTGGGCACGGATTCAAGATAACCGTCTTCCTTGTAGTGCGCACCGACCGGCAGACCCGTCGGCTTGTGGACCAGCGAGTCCATGCCCTGCTCAGTGGTGGGATAGGTGAGATTGTCGAGTTTGTAGAGATCGAGGGCAGCGGACATCGCACGCAGATCCTGCTGAGCCCGCACCACCCGTGCTTCGTCGGGTCGGCTCATCACACGTGGTACGACAATCGCGGCGAGGATGCCGAGAATCACCACCACCACCATGACTTCGATAAGAGTGAAACCGCGTTGGGCAGCGCGGACAACACGCGAACATTGCATCGTTGGCAAGGTCGTATCCTTTGTGCGTCGAAACGTCAGCGTTAGTTTAACCCCGCCACCCTAGGTCGTCATGACGGGATTGGCGAAACGGGACGGCGGTCGGGGCTATCAGCATGATGGCACGAAGCCCGACAGAAAACGCTCAACGGCGCAGCCCGGGCTGCGGCGCAAGATTGTCTATCTATGCGACGGCCTTTAAACGGCCGTAGCGATACAGTGCTTGCCAACCGCAGTTCGCAATGCAGCTTGGCTCATTGCGCAAAACCTTGCCCACAGATCGGCTAGGCTCTGCGCACCTACATGTTCGGGATAGCCCGCCATCGACCGCCTACTCATTGGCCTTGTGCTCGCCATCGGCTTATATGCCTTCGACGATCTCGCGCTTTCGACCATGCTGCCGAGCGTCGCGGCCGACCTCGGCGGTGATGGGCTCTATGGCGCAAGCTTTTTAGCCTTCCTGCTCAGCAATCTTGCCAGTCTGGTGGCGGCCGGCTACTGGATCGATCGCGTCGGTGTGGCGCGGCCGTTTGTGCTTGCCATCGTGCTGTTCTGTGCCGGGCTCTTGCTTGGCATGTTTGCGCCGTCGATGGTGGTGTTTGTGTTCGGCCGTGCCTTGCAGGGGCTGGGTGGTGGTGCCATCCAGGCGGTGGTCAGTGCAGTGATCGTGATTGCCTGGCAGGGCGCCGCTCGTCAGCGCGCGATCTCCTGGGCGACCACCAGTTGGATGGTGCCGGCTCTGGTCGGCCCGCTGCTGGCCGGAGGCGTAACAATGCATGGCAATTGGCGTTATGTGTTCGCTGGTCTCACGGCGCTGGCGCTGCTCACGTTGTTCATGGTGCTACCGCGGTTACCACCGGCAAGTAGCGCCCGCGCGCTGACAGCCGAGGTGATGCCTTTGCCACTGCGTGCGGTGCGCGATGCGCTGGGCGTAGCACTGGGCACCGGCATCGCCTTGTTGGGTCTGGATCGTGGCGGTTATGCGGGCCATGTGCTGCTGTTATGCGGACTCGTCGTGTTGTGGCGTCCTTTGCAGGCCAGCCTGCCCACGGGCTTCTGGGCCGCACGCTCAACGCTGGCAGCGGCGCTGTTATTACGCTTGCTCGCCTGTGCGGTATTTTTTGGTCTCGAGGCTTGGTTACCGTGGACCGCACAGCGCGCCGGTCTCGCTTCACCGCTGGTGGCGGGCTTTATCTTGAGCGCTTCCGCCGCCGGCTGGACGGCGGCCACCTGGTGGGTTGATGGTGCTTTGCCGCGTTTAGGTGCCTTGCGCATATTGTGGCTCGCGAGCGCCTTGCTGCTGCTGGGTAGCGCCCTTGCTTGCGCGGCGCTGACTCACTACGCCAGCATTGCCCTGGCATTTTTTGCCTGGACCATTGCCGGTCTTGGCATGGGCCTGTGTTATCCGGTGGTCGCGACACTGGCCATGGCCAGCGCTGAAACGGGACGCGAAGGTCATCTGTCCATGATGATGGGGCTCACCGATACGCTCGGGATCACGGCGGCCATCGGTATCGGCGCGGCGGTGCTGCGTGCCGACGAAAGCGGCGCCCTGGGGCGTGTTGTTGGTGTGTGGCAAGGCTTGGTGTTGCTGGCTTTGTGTCTACCCGTGTTGTTGTGGTGGCGCCGCGAGCAGTTCGATGCAGCGCGCGCTGTGGACTGAGGGCGCGAGTGTTTCCCATGAGATGAACACCGAATTGCCCTGTAGGTGCGAATTCATCCGCACATTCCATTCCATTGTTGGTCAACGACTGTGCGAATGAATTTGCACCTACAGGGGTGACGGTTGGTGAACGCAGGGACGGTAGATACACGGAACTCCATGCTTTCACCTGAGTCTGTGAAACCTTTAGAATCCGGACCACCATCGGCATTCGTAGCCGCACCACAAAGAAGGCAACGTGGATACCGCAACTCATACACGTGAATCGATCTTACGGCTGCGTGACTACGTCAATCAGCGCATCCTCGGCCAGGACCATCTGGTCGAACGCATGCTGGTGGCACTGCTGTCGGATGGACATCTGCTCGTCGAAGGTGCGCCCGGTCTGGCCAAAACACGCGCTATCAAGGTCTTGAGCGACGGCATCGAAGGCGAGTTCCACCGCATTCAGTTCACCCCGGACCTGTTACCCGCTGATTTGACGGGCACCGAGATCTATCGACCGCAGGACGGCTCGTTCACCTTTCAGCAGGGGCCACTGTTCAATAACCTGGTCCTCGCCGACGAGGTCAACCGCGCGCCGGCCAAAGTCCAATCGGCACTGCTTGAGGCCATGGCCGAGCGTCAGATCACGATCGGCCGGGTGTCCTACCCCTTACCCGAGCTGTTCATGGTGATGGCAACCCAGAACCCGCTCGAACACGAAGGCACCTATCCGCTGCCGGAAGCCCAACTCGATCGTTTCCTGTTGCATATCAACATCAGCTACCCCAAGCCCGAGGACGAAAAACGCATTCTGCATCTTGCGCGCCAAGAAGCGGCGAGCAGCGCACCCCATGCCATGCATGCGGCACCGGTCATTGAACAGGCACAGATCTTCGCCGCGCGGCGCGAAGCGCTGGCGGTGTACATGAGCGACGAGGTGGAGAGTTATCTGATGGAAATCGTGCTCGCGAGTCGCGCGCCGGCCACCTATGGCGCCGACCTTGGCGGTTGGCTGGCTTACGGTGGCAGCCCGCGTGCAACCATCGCCATCGATCGCGCAGCACGCGCCCATGCCTGGCTGCGCGGTCAGGACTTTGTCAGCCCGGTGGACGTCCAGGACGTGGCCAAGGATGCGCTGCGCCACCGCGTCATCTTGAACTACGAAGCTGCCGCCGACGGCATCACGCCGGATCGTTTTGTCGACGAGTTGCTTAATCGCATCGCTGTCCCGTGAGTCTGGCAGCCATGTTCGGCCGCACCCCATGAGCACCATCGCCGCCCCGATCGGTCCAGCAAAAATTGCGGGTCTGGAACGGGTTGAGCCACAACTGCGCGAGTTGCTGGCATTGGCAGGGCCGGCGACGGCACTGCCCCATTGGACGCGGAGCATTCGTGCGCGTGCCAGCGGGCCGTTTCTGTCGCGACTGCGTGGGCGCGGCATGGAATACGACGAATCGCGTCCTTACCTGCCCGGCGATGACATTCGCCAGCTCGACTGGCGCGTCACTGCCCGCACCGGCCAGCCCCACACCAAGTTATTCCGCGAAGAACTCGAACGTCCGGTATTGCTTTGTGTTGACTACCGGCGCGCTATGTTTTTTGCCACCCGTGGGGTGTTCAAAGCCGTGCAAGCGGCACGCGTGGCGAGCCTCCTGGCGTGGCGTGCGCAGCAGAACGGCGATCGTATTGGCGTCCTTTTATTCGCTGACCAGATGCATCATGAGTTACCACCGCGTCGCGGCCAAACCGGCACCATGCAACTGCTGAAGCTGCTCGTTACCCAAGCACCTTTGCAACGCGCCGCGACGCCCACCGAGGCGACCAGCGCTACGCCGCTGGCCGATGCCTTAAAACGCGCTGCGCGGGTCGCCAAGCCCGGCACTCTGGTCTTCGTCATCAGCGATTTTCGCGGCCTGGACGAAGCAGCCAGCGTGGCCTTGGCCCAGCTCAGCCTGCATGCGGACGTCGGACTAGTGGCCATCCACGACCCGCTCGAAGCCCTGTTCCCCGAGTTCGACGGTGTGGCCGGGCTTGTTGATGGTCGACGCAGCTTACGACTGGCCGGGGTCAGCACTGCCGAACGGGATTCCTACGCGGCCCAGTTCAGCACCCGGCTTGCCGCGCTACGCCAGCTCTGTCGCGAGCGCCGCATGCTCTTCACCAGCATGGAAACTACCGCCGACCCGACCACCTCCTTAATCAAACTGTTCGGCGGCTGAACCATGGATCCCGCCGCCCTGCCCCTGCGCGACATCCATCTACCGCCGCCGGTCGGCTGGTGGCCGGTGGCGGATGCTTGGTGGTGGTTGCTGGCGGCGGTGGCGCTGGCCAGCCTGGCGCTGGCTTTGTGGCGTTTGCCGCCGGGCAGCCTGCGCGCACAACTCAATGCCTGGTTGTTCGGTGCACACGGCCTTGGGCGCGGTTTGTTCGGTGTGCGGCGTGCGGCCCTGGCAGAATTGCAGCTGATAGAAAACAAGCTCGCAGACGATGGCAATGGCCATGACTGCGCGCGCGCGCTGTCGGCACTGTTACGCCGTATCACACTGCGTGTGCACGGGCCCGCCGCCGCGACGCTCGGTGAACAAGCGTGGCTGGCCACCCTCACCGCCATCAGCCGCGCACCGCTGCCCGCTGAACTGCTTGATGTTTTGCGCAGCGCACCCTACTCGCCACACGCTGCTGCTGCCGTGCCAGTGCAACGCTATCGGGCGATCACGAGCGCGCTGCGACCATGGGTGCAAGGTCTGCGTGTTCCTGCGCCGCTTAACCGAGGCATGCGCGATGCCACAATTTGAGTGGCCTTGGGTACTCGCCGCATTGCCGCTGCCCTGGCTGCTGCGCTATCTGCTGCCACGGGCTGCGGCTGCCACGGGTGCCAGCTTGCGCGTGCCCGAGCTGCGGGATTTTGAAGTGCTGAGCGCCGGTGGCGGCCTCGCGCACCCGACCAGCGCCCGGCTGTTGCTCGCCAGTCTCGTGTGGCTGTGTTTATTGCTCAGCGCTGCGCGTCCGGTGTGGGTCGGTGAAGCGGTCGAATTGGCCACCAACGGTCGCGATCTGATGATCGCGCTTGATTTGTCGGAGAGCATGCACGAAGGCGATTTTGTCCTCGACAATCAGCCCGTCAATCGCCTCGTTGCCAGCAAGGCGGTGGCGCGTGAATTCATTGCGCGGCGCGTCGGTGATCGCATCGGCCTGATCTTGTTTGCCGACAAGGTCTACCTGCAGGCACCTTTGACCTTCGATCACAAAACGGTGCAGCAATTCCTCGACGAAGCCGCCATCGGGCTCGCTGGCCGCCTGACTGCCATCGGCGACGCACTTGGCATCGCCGTCAAACGCTTGCGCGAACAGAAAACCAAACACAAGGTGCTGATCCTGATGACCGATGGCACCAATACCGCCGGCACCATCCAACCCTTGCGTGCGGCAGAGCTCGCCCATGACGCCGACCTCACGGTGTACACCATCGGTCTCGGCGCGGAGCAAACCGCCCAGCGGGGGTTTTTTGGTTCCATGCGCATTAGTTCGTCGTCGGATCTCGATGAAGACACCTTGCGTGCGATCGCTCAAAAAACCGGTGGGCGCTATTTTCGCGTGCACGACATTGATGAATTTGAAGAGGTCTATCGCGAAATCGACAAGCTCGAGCCGGTCGACCACGACGGCGCCCACTACCGGCCGACCACGGCCTTGTTCTATTGGCCCTTGGCGCTTGCCCTGTGTTTGTATCTGCTGCTAATCGGCTGGGTGCAGCGCACGGCCAGTGGTGAAATGGCGTGAACCCGGATTTTCATTTCCTCAGACCCCTGTGGTTTGCGCTATTGGTGCCACTCATCGCCCTGGTCTGGTGGTCGGCACGCCGACACGCTCAAAGTGGTCTTTGGTCGCGGGTTTGCGATGCGGCCCTGCTGCCCTTTGTCGTGCAGGGCAGTGTTGCCGATGTAAAAAACCGCGCAAGCTGGTTACTGGTCGCCGCTGGCGCGCTGGCGATTACCGCGCTTGCCGGCCCGGTGTGGGAACGGCTGCCGACACCGGTATCGCGCACCGAGGCGGCGCTGGTGATTGCGCTTGATCTGTCGAGCTCCATGACCGCTGCCGATATCAAACCCTCGCGATTGGCCCGCGCCAAGTACAAAGTTGAAGATCTGCTGCGTGGGCGCAAGAGCGGTCAGACTGCGTTGCTGGTATTTGCAGCCCAGAGTTTTGTCGTAACGCCCTTGACCAACGATTCCCACACCATAAGCGCCCAGTTGCAGGCGCTCGATACCTCCATCATGCCCAGCCAGGGTAGCGAACCCGCCAGCGCCTTGGAACTCGCAAGCCAACTCTTGCAGCAGGCTGGTATGCCGGAAGGTGATGTATTGCTTATCACCGATGGGGGCGACGACGATGCCATGTCCCGCGCGCGCGATGTCGCACAAAGCGCCAGCTTTCGCTTGAGCGTGATGGGTATCGGTAGCCACGACGGCGCGCCCATTCCCGATGCTGATGGCGGTTTTGCCAGGGCTAATAATGGCAGCGTAGTTATGACCCGCCTGAACCGCCGCGACCTCGACGCCTTGAGCAATAGTGGCCGTGGTTTTTATCTCGATTCCCGTGCTGATGACAGCGACGTTAACGCCTTCAACAGTTACTTTGACGGCCAGTACGCCGCCCACGCCCAACGCATGGAAAAACTTGCCTCCAGCCAGTGGTATGAATTTGGCCCCTGGCTGCTGTTGCCGCTGCTGCCGCTTGCGGCGCTGGCTTTTCGTCGCGGCGTACTGGCGTGGCTGGCGGCGGTGGCCCTCGTCAGTCTGACACCGCGCCCGGCAACGGCTGACTGGTGGCGCACGCCCGATCAGCGTGGCCAGCGCGCGTTCCAGGCGCAGGACTATGAGGCCGCCGCGCAGGACTTCGAAAACCCCGCCTGGC
>JANOXY010000290.1:0-2170 GCA_031418675.1 Pseudomonadota bacterium | reverse complement strand
CATTCCCATATGCCGGTTGCAAAAATCGGAGAGCGGCTTCTTTCCCACGAAGCTACCCTGAGTCGCCTGGTGATGAATGGGGTCGGCCCCGCAAAATGATCCTGCCCGCCGTCGGTGGACACCCTGTTAAGCGAGTAAGGTACGCAACAGAGGTGGATCATGACAAAACGAACACAGAGCAAGAAGAAGACGCGAACCGTGCATACCCAGTCATTCAAGGCGGAGGCATTGGGCTTGGCCGAGAAGGTGGGTGTAGCGCAGGCCGCGGTCGATTTAGGACTGCACGGCTCCCAACTTTACGATTGGCGGCAGAAGGCCACGCTACGTCGCTCGCAAAGCGATGTCGAGCAATCGCAATCGACAGAGATAGCACGCCTGAAGCGCCTGCTGGCTGAGCAAGCCGAGGAGCTGGCGATACTAAAAAAAGCCGCCACGTACTTCGCGAAGAACCTGAAGTGAAGTACGTATTTATGGCAGCGCACGTCAGAGAGTTCAAGATTACGACGATGAGCCGGGCACTGGAAGCCTCACGCAGCGGCTTCTATGCGTGGCGCCATCGATTGAACAATCCGTCGGCACAGGCTGAGCGCCGCGACCATCTCGATGAGGTGGTCAAAGCCGCTTTCGTGGCTGGCAGAGGCCGTTCGGGTTCACCGAGGCTGACCTTGGATTTGGCCGATGCGGGTGAAGTGTTCGATCGCAAGACCGTTGCCAATAGCCAGCGTCGTCAAGGACTTCGGGCCAAAGCAGCCAAGAAGTTCAAAGCCACCACGAACTCAGATCACTCGTTGCCGGTCGCGCCAAATTTGCTCAAACAGGATTTCACGGCCGCCGCGCCGTGTCAGAAATGGGTCGGCGACATAACCTACCTGTGGACCGACGAAGGTTGGCTCTACCTGGCCACCGTCATCGACCTCTACTCACGTCGAGTCGTGGGCTGGGCGATGTCAGAGCGCATGACCGCGCGGTTGGTGTGCGATGCGCTCCAGATGGCGCTGTGGCGCTGCCATAAGCCGCGTGGCGTAATCGTGCATTCGGATCGCGGCAGCCAGTACTGCTCTGCCATCTATCGGGCCTTGCTCGACCAGCACGGCTTGCTATGTAGCATGAGCGGCACCGGTAACTGCTACGACAACGCTTGCGCCGAGAGCTTCTTTCACACGCTGAAAGTTGAAGCCATTCACGGCGAACGCTTCCCCACTCGGCAGCTCATGAGAGAGACTGTCTTTGAGTATATCGAGGTGGATTACAATCGAACTCGCCGACATAGCGCCAACGGCTATCTCAGCCCAGAAGCGTTTGAGGCACAACAAGTCGCTTAATCAGATGTCCGCTGGCGGCGGGCAGGATCATTCGGAGTCACGCCGCGCCTTTGAGAAATTGGTTGCCGCGCAAGCCGTGCGCAGCTAGATTCAGAATCCCTACCGAACCTACGGCGATGCCATGATGAAGTACCACGGCCAATGTCAATGCGGTGCAATCGAATATGAAGTGACGGGGCCACCCAATTCCGTGTCCATTTGCCATTGCGTGGATTGCCGACGAAGCTCCGGTGCACCCATGATGTCCTGGGCGGAATTTCCCGACGCGCAGGTGAAAGTAACAAAGGGACAATTGAAAACGTTCAACTCGTCCGGCACAGCGATGCGCAGCTTTTGTGGTGATTGTGGAACGGGAATCTTCTACACCAACGCCGAACTTCTCCCTGGCGTGTTCGAAATTCAGTCAGCAACCCTGGACGATCCCAATTTACTTTCACCGACCATGCAGATCCAAACGGCGGAACGCGTGGAATGGATGACACACCTGGAATCTATCACTGCATACGAGCGGTTCCCGTAACGGACGGCCACGCGTCGGAAGGCCAGCGAACGGAGGAACACCGTCTGACGCCTAACCAGCCAATGGAGCGGACGCCTCCGCGCTGCGCGCCTCGGCGCCGCTCATCGGCGCGTTATACGTCGGCGGGTTAAGCGTGAGAGAAGGGTGGCCTTCGGGGACAGTCGAGTCGCATGGACGCGCTGCAGTCTCGTGCCGTTTGTTCGCGCGTGTTCTTTCGGCCAGAAATCACCGTAGTGCGGACCCGCCTGAAATCCAAACTCGAAGCGCAGCGCCTGTCAGTGACCACGCGAAGCTCTGGGAAGCAAAGCGCTCGCGGGTCGGAGGCAGG
>JANOXY010000289.1:0-27572 GCA_031418675.1 Pseudomonadota bacterium | reverse complement strand
GTACCGCGCGAGCGGTTTAGTACATCGTTTTTAACCGGACTCTCTTCGTAGGTCCGATTTTAATCGGACACCGCGCAAATGCCGCTAGCGTCGATCCCAAGCCGTACCCATTAATTCATTCGACGGCAGGGTCTCGTCGATAAGCTTTTTGGCCGTGGCGATGCCGGCCACCGGCAAGCCGCAGGGATCCAGCACGCCAATTTGCACCAGCACCGATGCCTGGTCCCAGTAGATATGCTCGTGGTAGAGCTTCTCGCCGCGAAAATTGACGATGGCTACCAGCGGGATTTCTACGTAGCGGCCGGTTGGTGCGACCCCCGGTAGCATCCAGGGGATCTCGCAGGTGTGGGTAAAGCAGAACACCATTTCATCCACCAAGCGATCAGCGCCAACCGTGCGCGAGACAGGAATAAGGCGCGTATCGGGTGGATTGGAATTGACGAAGTGATTGGTGTAGAAGCGCCGCAGATGTTCGTGCCCAACCCCCCCCGTCATGGTTGGAATGTGGTTGACGTAAGGCTGCGCGACCATGGTTGCCATGGTTGCATCAACATCGCGGCTGCCAAATTCGTGGAAGGTATGCGCATCCCATAAACGCGACAGATCATAAATGGGGCCGAGCTCGCGACGCAGCAGTGCAATGGTGCGGGAGTAGGCCATCATCGCCGCTGGTTTGTTGTAGTCGCTGTGGAAGCGATCGCTGAAATTATGGCCACAAGCGGGATAGGTGTGTATCTCGATATGGGCCTGGCCTGCGCACGCCGCAGTCAAGGCCAGGCGCGCAGCAGCGGGCTGGTGGGTATCCGCTTCACCGAGCTGCACCAGCACAGGGTAGGTGAGGCGGACGAGTTTTTCGCCAAGGTGCTGGAGGTCCGTACTGGCGTAGCTCACCACGCAATCGGCCGGATGACCTGCGGCAGCCAGTACTGCGAGCCGCCCACCACTACCCCAGCCGATGAAACCGAGCTTGCCGCGATAACTCGGCAGGCCGCGCAGGGTGGTGGCACTCGCAGTGAGGTCCGCTACACCCAGTGCGTCATCGAAGGGTTTGTGTGAGGTCTGTGGGCGCGTTGCACCGGCTGCGCCATCACCACTATCCAGGCCCGAGTTGAGTCGTGCGAATAAGTCCGGCACCAGACACACATAACCCTCTTCAGCCAGACGATCGGCCGTCTCGCGCATGAATTCATTCAGGCCCTGCTCGCCGTGCACGAGCAACAGACCGGGACCACTACCCAGCGCCGGTTGCGCGAGATAAGCACGCAACTGCCGGCCGTCTGGGCAGCTAACCGCAATCGTCTCGGCTTGTGGCATTTTGATTGTCGTGGCTCGTATTTGTCTCACCGCATTCTTAACGGATACTGGCGCACCCGCAAGACGACCGGGCTATGGAGATCACCATGGAGCGCCACCACAACGCGATGTTCAACGACAACCGTTTTAAGCTCGGTTTGTTTTCGCCTAACTGCGCGGGAGGTATGGCGATTACGACGGTGCCTGAACGGTGGGTCGCCAGTTGGGCCAATAACCTCGCGCTCGCGACCTTGGCCGAGCAGATAGGTCTGGAGTTTCTGCTGCCGATCGCGCGCTGGACCGGCTATGGCGGCGCGACGGATTTTCAGGGTGATTCTCTTGAAACCATCACTTGGGCAGCGGGTTTGCTCGCCCACACCCAGCGCATCACCGTGTTCGCCACCGCCCACACAGCGTTTTCCCACCCACTGATGGCGGCCAAGCAGTTCGCTACCATCGATCATCTCGGTGGTGGGCGCTTTGGCTTGAACATCGTGTGCGGTTGGAATCAGCCCGAATACGAGATGTTCGGGCTCAAGTTGCCCGACGATCACGACACCCGCTATCGTTATGGCCAGGAATGGTGGGACGTGATCCGCAAGGCCTGGTCCAGTGATGCGGATTTCGACTGGGCCGGTGAGTTTTTTCAGCTACGCGGTGCGCGCTGCACACCTAAACCGCTGGCCGCAGGCCTGCCACCGGTAATGAACGCCGGTTCGTCTGCCCAGGGACGCAACTTTGCGGCGCAAAATTGCGATTTCCTATTCACAGTGATCATCGACGTCTCGGGCGGCGCGGATGTCGTGCGGCAGTATCAAGCGCTCGCCCGCGAGCGGCATCGCCGTCGATTGAGCCTGTTCACCACCACCTACGTGGTATGTCGTGCGACCACCCGTGAGGCCCAGGAGTATCACCAGCACTACGCGGTGGATCACGCGGACATGCCGGCCGTGGAGCGCTTGATGGACCTGATGGGCATGCATGCCCATTCGTTCCCGCGTGACATGATCGCAACCTTGCGCACCCGCTTTGCTGCAGGCCATGGCGTGTATCCACTGATCGGGGATGCGGATACGGTTGCCGATGGCATCGAGGAGATCGCGCGGGCGGGATTTGCTGGCGCCTCGCTGGCCTTCGTCAACTATCTCGATGAGCTGCCGTATTTTGCCCAGGAAGTGCTGCCGCGCCTGGAGCGCAAAGGCCTGCGCGTGCCGGTGCCGGCGCGCGCCGCTAGTTAGTTGGACCCGCGCTGGCCATTACGCCCCCGTTGCCTGTTCTAGCGCCGTTGCGACGGCCGCGAGCAATGCATCACAGTCGACCGGTTTGCGCAGGTAGGCGCAGATCCCAAGCTCTTGTGCTTTATGCGCGTCGATGCTGCTGCTGTAACCCGTCATCATTACCACCGGCAGCGCAGGGCGCAGCGATCTCATCCGCGCAGCCAGCCGTGCACCACTCAAGCGTGGCATGGTCTGGTCAGTGACCACCAGATCAAATCGCTGCGGGGCGGCGGCAAACAATTCCCAGGCACGTTCAGCATCGGTTTCGAGCGTGACCGTATAACCGTTCAGCTCGAGAAGTTCGCCGACTAATCTTGTGATTGCAGCTTCATCATCGATCACCAATACAGCGGTGGGGCCAGGTGCCGGGTAGCTTGCAATGTCGACAGCTGTGTCGCTGTCCAGTTTCGCAGGCGATAAATGCGGCAGCGGTAGCAGGACTTCAAATCGACAACCGGCGTCGGGCGCGCTGTGCAACACGATATGTCCCTGATGACGATGCACGATGCCATGCACTATGGCGAGCCCCATTCCGGTGCCGCGCCCAGTGCTTTTGGTCGTAAAAAAAGGCTCGAAGATGCGCGCCTGAAGCGCCTCGGACATACCGGGTCCGTCGTCGCCGACACCGACGACGATAAACCGGCCGCTGAATTCGCGATGACAGGAAGCGCAATGACCACGGTACAGTTGGCGCTGCGCGAGGGTCAGCTCAATAACCCCCGACCCTGCGGTGGCATCGCGGGCGTTGATACACAGATTCATCAGCACTTGCTGCACTTGCACGGCATCCAATAGCACGGCTGGCAAGCCGGCTTCGAAGGTGGTGTTCATTTCGATGGTAGTCGGCAGTGTGGGGCGCAACATCTGCACCGTCTGCTCGATGACCCCGGTGATATTGGTCGCTTCCAGTTCGCCGCTTTCACCGCGACTGAAGGCCAACATCTGCGCCACCAGATCACGCGCGCGGCCGCCGGCGGTCTGCACTTCTTTCAGATAGTCGACCAACTTATCCGGAATGCGATCGCCGAAGCGCTGCAGGGCCAGACCAGAATAACCGAGTATGCTGGCGAGGATGTTGTTGAAGTCGTGGGCAATGCCGCCAGTCAACAGACCGATGGCCTCCATTTTCTGAGCTTGCTGCAACTGCTTATGCAGGCGGTCTCGTTCGAGCTCTGCATGTTTGCGCGCGGTGACATCGATCACGATGCCGTACATCGTGTGCGCTTCAAACCGACCGAGCGCTTCGATCCAGCGCTCGTCGCCGCTTGCTGTTACAACGCGGTACTCCAGCCGCAAATCCTGGTCATTGGCAAGCCGACGTGCGGTCTCGATCTGTTCGCGAATAGTCGTTCTATCGTCAGGATGGACGGCGTCGAATACGCGCTCGATAGTCCATGGACCGTCGCCGGGAAGGCCCAGGTTCTGACCTAGCTCATCTCGCGAAGCCACACTGTCACTTTCAAAATCCCATACCCACGATGCCATCTTGGCAGCATCGAGCGCTAAGCGCAGACGCGAGTCAGCTGCGCACTGTGCCGCTTCTGCATGCTTGGTCGCGGTTACGTCCACCACCAAGCCGTTGACGGTGCCGCCGCCCAGACCGTCAAGCTCGATGCGGTAACGCACTTCGAGCCAGCGCTCATTCTGCCCCGGTGGTCGCGATCGATAAGCCGTGACCGCGGTGGTCGTTTCCTGTGGCACGCCGTTAAGCGCCCGGCTGCGGACCTGTAACGTTGTAGTATCAGCGGGGTGGCTTGCCGCATCGTCGGGATGCAGGGAACTGAGCACTTCCGAAAAATACAGCGGCTGGTGGGCCGGGTCGAAACCGTAGAGCTGCCACAGAGAGCGTGAGCCGCGCAGCTCGTCGCTCACCAGGTCACGTTCGAACCAGGCCATCCGCGCATGTGCCATAGCGTCCTGAAATTTTGATTCCAGGGCCTTGGCCGCGGTGACGTCGAATACCAGCCCGAACGCACGCGCGCTATCTCCCTCATAAATATTGCGGTAGCGGACTTCGATGTGACGGATCTCGCCATCGGGTCGGCGGATCCGATAGTGCATTATGCGTGGGCTTAAATCGGTAACCGAGTGGCGCAATGCCATGCCTGTTTCGTGTAGATGGCCAACCAGATCTTCAGTGACAATGCGCGCGCGAATGTCTTTGTAGCGCCACGGGCCGGTTGGATTGTCGAGGCCGTAAATGACGGCAATGGAGGGTGATCCCACATCGATGTCGGTGGCCAGATCGCGCTCAAACCAGGCGATTTGGGCTTGCTCCAAAGCAGCTGCGAGACGTGCGTCGCGTGCAATCGATGCGTGCGCTGCGAGCGGTACCGAACTCACCTCGGTGCAGGTGCCAAGCACTCGCTGCGCCGCGTCCAGGTTATCGCGCGGCACGGTCGCGGCACGAACCAGAAACCAGCGGTCGTGTTCGCTGCTCGCAGCTAGACGGAAATCGCATTGCCAGATGCCTTCACGCCGTTTGTCGTGTTGGGCCATCCACGCGCTCATGCGGTAGCGGTCATCAATGTGCACACAGGCCAGCCAGCTCTCAGTATCGAGGGTGATGGCGGCGTGGCCATAACCCAACATCTGCGCGCAGGCCGGCGATAGTTGCCAACGTGCGAGACGGGGTTCCCATGACCATTGGCCGTGGCCGAGTTGCGCCAGCATGGGATCCCAGCTTTGTGATCCACCCGGCGCGTTATTGGCTGTATGCGGCTCGCGTTGAGCTTCCATCGAACTCGTTCTACCCTTTCACAACGTTCTTCACGATGTTACTTATCAAGCTCACAAGCACGTCGGCATCGAGGGGTTTTGACAAGCAGCGCTCAGCGCCTGCCAACGCGGAGCGGCCGGTGTTCTCCGATGACGCAAACCCGGTCATCGTGATAACCCTCGTATCGCGTGTCTGTTCATCGGTCATGATGCGCTGACACACTTCGAAGCCATTCAAGCCAGGCATCATGAGATCCAGCAGCACGATATGGGGGCGGATGACCTGCATCTTGGTACCGGCATCAAAGCCATCAAAGGCCGTATCGATTTGCAGATCGTCAATTTCGTTCAGCAGCTCGCGGACGTACCCGACAAACTGACGGTCATCATCCACGATCAGCAAGCGGGCGAATCCGGCCGCAGATTCAGCCCGTTTGCGTGCCAGCCCATAGTCGCGTGCGAAACGTTCGACGTCGGCGCGCAAGAAACGGCGATGTCCGCCGACCGTGACCTCGGCCGGCAATAAGCCCTTCTGTGCCCATTGACGTACCGTGATCGGTGACACCAGAAACAAGCTCGCCACTTCATTGGGTGTCAGGTAGGGCTTGTCGGGCGAGATCGTCACGTGAGTCCGGTTGGCGATACGGGATTTCATGACCTATGCGTCTCTGGTTTTGACAGGTGATCTGCGCACGGCGCGGTCGCACAAACACGATTGCCATTGTCCAAATATTCAAGCGAGGAGAAACTCAGACGACGCGCCATCGCGATGCCGCGACCGTGGGCATGGGTGGCGCGGCCTGGCTCGAATTCGAAGTATGGCGTCGGGTCAAAACCTAAGCCCTGATCAACGACCGTATACGTGACTTGATTCGCTTCCACGGTGACCATCACGCTCGCATATCTATTGCCGTAGGTGGCTTCGCTGAGCCGGCGATCAATTTCTTCTTGCCATTGGCCGGTGGCCAGGAGAGCTGATTTTTCCGCGTAGCTGATGCCGAGGTTGCCATGTTCTACCGCATTGATGAGCAATTCCCACAAGCCGGTGACGACGGCCGAGGGATTATTGCTGCAGTGGGCCAGCAATCCCGCCAGGCTGCGCGCGTCGGCTGGGCTCTGGAACTTGAACTCAGCTTGCTGCAAGAGGGACACGGCGCTGGCGGTGGAGACCAGTTCACGCCGCACATCGTTGCGCGCGCGATAATCATTGGCGGCCGCCCGGACCACCGCGTGCAGCAGCGATTCGCGGAAGGGTTTCGTCACGTAGTAATAGGCGCCGGCATCGATGCCGTCGATGATGTCCTGCTCATCGGCGAGGCCGGTCAACAGCACCACGGGGATTTCGCGGGTGGTCACATTGCCCTTCAAGCGGCGCAGAATCGTGAGCCCATCCAAGTCTGGCATACGACGGTCCAGCAGCACGGCTTGATAACGTGATGGCGCAATTGTCATGCGTTCCAGGCCATCGCGACCAAGCGTGGTCACTTCGACCTTGAAGCCTGCCAGCATCAGCGATTCGGCGGTGAATTTGCCGAATTGTTGGTCATCTTCGACGATGAGGACAGTGTCCGGTGTCACGAGAATTTCTCTGCCCTAGCGAGGCGCACGATTGTTGCGCCCAAGGATTGTTTCTTTTGTAAGGTCATTTTTATTGCGGTGACACGAAGGCGCCGCTCTGCAGCGCCGCATGGGTGCGACGTCCACCATCATCGCTATGGATGTCATTACTCATCAGGGCCGCGGCATTGCTGCGCAACAGTGCGAGTAACTCATGGGTGAGGGCCGGGTTGTAGAACCCATTATTCATTTCCGCCTCAAGGATGGCGCAGGCGCGCTCCACCGACCACGCTGTTTTGTAGGGGCGTGCCGAGGTGAGTGCATCGAAAACGTCCAGCAACTGAAAGACCTGCGCGAGCAGCGGAATTTCGCTGCCGGTAAGTCCGTCGGGGTAGCCGCTGCCGTTCCAGTGCTCGTGGTGATGACGAATAATCGGCACGGCACCGCGCAGAGATTTGAGTTCGTTGCACAACATCGCGCCGATCACGGTGTGCTGTTTCATGAGCAACCATTCCTGCTCGTCCAGCGGGCCGGGTTTG
This sequence comes from Pseudomonadota bacterium, assembly GCA_031418675.1. Taxonomy (GTDB): domain Bacteria; phylum Pseudomonadota; class Gammaproteobacteria; genus JADJYF01. The sequence goes on along the minus strand of JANOXY010000289.1, from coordinate 20,188 downwards.
AGCAGGATGCGGTCGGGCATGGCGAGCTTGCCGATGTCATGGAGGATGGCGCCGCTCTTGAGTGCGGCGATGTCACGCCCGCCAAGGCCGAGTTTGGTGCCGAATAGTTCGGCGTGGCGGGCGAGGCGCGAACAATGGTCGCCGGTGCATTCGTCTTTTGCTTCGACCAAGCGCGCGAGGCCGAACAAGAGTGTCTCCGCGCTTTCCATCTGATCGGTCAGGCGTTTGGTGGCGGCTGCGGCGCGGACCCGGGCGATGAGTTCATTGGGGTCGTAGGGTTTGCGCAGAAAATCGTTGGCGCCACCGGCCAGGCTGGTACTGAGATCGGCGTCGTGCTAGGAGCCAGTCAGGACGATCACCGGCAAAACATGGCGATTAAAACGCTGACGTATCGCGCCACACAGCTCGTCGCCGCTCATTTCCGGCATCAGTTTATCGAGCAACACGACGTCAAATTCTGCTCGCGACAGTTGCGCCAGCGCGGTGGAGCCCGATGCCGCGGTAACGACGCTGAATTCCGGGGGTGCGAGGATCTCGGACACCAGGCGGCGTTGGGCAGGGTCGTCGTCGACAATCAGGATACGCACAGGCTCATCGTGTTCGGCTGCCAAGCAGATATTGACGAAGGACAAGGCGTGGTCCCGTGGCCTGTGATCGAGGATGCGGCCGACCGGCAGGGTGGCTGCCGCCGAAGGGGTGTCGTCGAAATCGCTTGTTGCGCTCATAGCCTTAACTCTCGGGTCAAATAGGCTGCTTAATCGCTGACCGCGACGATGCGGCACGGCCTCGCACCCTGTGGCTGGCGAACATCAGCACTCAGGTGGACACCGACCGAAAGTGTAAATCGATTCAATCGAATTAAGTCGCGAGCTGGCACAGTGCCATGTGGTTTCGTGGCGCTAAAGAAATGCAGTGTATCTGCATTTTATGCAAGGGGCCCGCGCTATTTTGACCCCGACGAAGATGGATTAGCTCACACGTCAGGTCAGGTGAATATTGAGCAAAATATCGATTCAATCTGTTTTGGGGCTAGAGGAGACGGGATCGTCGAGACCCTGGATAGGGTCAGCACGCGATCCGAGTTGCTGGCGCGCGAGCGGCTGAGATTCAGATGGATGGCCAGCTCGAGTCGTAACCGTGGCCGTCGTCCAGGCAGCGAGCCAACACGGCGTCGAAGAATGCACGGTCCTCGGCGTCGTACCAGGCCGCGGACGGGCGTTGGTCGTCGCGGACGATGTTGCGGATGGGGCTGGCCGGGTCGAGTTTGGTGGCCATGCTTTGTTTGCTGCCAGCAGCGACGGCAGCGGCGATGTGTTGTTGTGCGATGGTGATATCAAAATGCTGGAAAATACGCGCCAGCAGCAGCTCTGGACTGGCCTGCAGATCTTCGTAGCGCACTTCCAGGGTCGTCGCAGGAAACCGTCGCGCCACCCGCGCCCAGCGATTGAGGAAGTGCATGCCGCCCCAGATGTCGAAGATATAGCGGCGGCCGCGTGGGTCACCGCGCAGGTAGGTCTTAAAACTTACGCCGTAGCGGTCTTTCCACTTTTCGTAGTTTGAAACCAGTGCCGCGCGCAGGTCGCGGACCAGCACTACATAGGGCGGCAGTTCCATCCCTAAGCGCAGCAGGCGCGAATCGAACAGGGCATGGGGCACCGAATGGGTGCTGGCCAGGCGCGGGGCGTCAGGGTAGCACCGTGCATGACGGGGATGACCGATGAAATCGTTGCTTGAATCATTGTGCACGAAGCGCGGTGCCGGCAAGTCGAGCTGTAGCGCGAGTGCGCAGCTCATCATGTATTTCAACCAGTGGGTGCCCGAATGCTGCATGGTGACGAGGAAACCGTCGAAATGACGATGCTTGAGCAGGGCGAAATTCGAAACGTCGCGGCGTAGACAGTGCCACCGGAAAGCGTTTACGGGCAGGGGCTGAGGATGGGCCATAACGGGCCTAAGAATAACCGCGAGGGGGGTACTTGTCAGACATTCTGTGCTCAATCACGCGTGCACTGAATTAGACGCTTTACGCTGAAGTTGCGCCGCTGGCCGCCCTGGTGTGGTCCCACAGCGCGGCGGGCCTGCTCAATCATCTGGCTTACAACACCGTCGCCATTGGCGCGATCGCCAGCCTGCTGGTCAATGCCAATCCGCTGATGCGCTTTGGTGGTTATCACATGCTCGCCGACTTTCTTGCGATCCCCAATCGATACGGGCGCGGCCATCAGTTTGTGCGTTGGCTGGCACGCCGCTTGATGTTGGGCCCTGGCGCTGGGCACGCACCCCGTTGGCCCGCTGGCCGCGAAGCGACGGTTGCCATCTATGGCGTGGCGCGTGATGGTGACGGTGCTGTTGATGATCGCAGCCAGTCAGTTACTGGCCGCTGCGGGTGTGGTGTTGGTGGTGGTGAGCCTGTTGCTGACGAGCACACCGATGATCACCCGCTGGCTACGCAATCTTGGTGATGGTCGAGTTATGGATTTCTCTGCGGCACATCTGGAGCGGCCACTGGCCACACTGGTGGCCCTGCTCATGTTGTGTGCGCTGCCCTGGCCCGCACGCTTCGACGCACCGGCGCTGATCGATTTTGATGCGAGTCTGCGCGCTGCGACGCGGGCGGGCATTTAAGCTGCAGACCAACAGACTGAATCGGGCACACTGAAGCTGACGATTTTCCTCAGTCTGACTATCGCGCCGATGGTCTGAACACCGGCTTGCGGGTGTTAGCGGCTGCTTGTAGAAGCTTGGCGATTGTCTGCGCTTGGGCAAAAAGCGGCAGTTCGATATTTCGATGCGCGCACTATAAAGCGGCCACTTCTATTCGACGATCGAAATCCCAGTCTTGCAGCAAAAAAAACCGCCCGAAGGCGGTTTAGTAACGCAGAGTAAGTTTCGTTTAACGGCTACGGCGGCGCAGGGCGCCGCTGCTTCCCAGGGCCGAGCCGAGCAACCACAGTGCTGCGGGAACAGGCACGGGCGCAGCGACTATCAATACATTGTCCAAACCAATATAAAAATTGCCCGCGGGTAGGCTGACATCAGTAATTGCAAGATTCATTGTTGTCGATGTGGCAACGAAGTTGAATCCAAAGCTTGCCCAAACGTTTCCGGCTATGTCTGAGTCTTCGGTGAACGTCTGAGTTGTGGCTCCGATACTGGCTGATGCTTGAACGGACCCTTGGCAGTTGTTTCCGCCGCTAATGCAAGCTCCATTCCGAACTCCCAAGTCCATCGAAAACGCGTATGTTTCTCCGATTGAAAGACCTGATACATTCTGCGATATGCCTTTAGGAAACCCGGTGTTCGAGTATTAGGCGAGGTCGAGAAAAAGCCCCCCATCGGATGCGGCCAAGTTGTAGATATTCGGTGTCTTAATAACACCAATTTCCTGGCCGGTTCCGATCGTCCAACCCGTGAGCGTCGTGGAGGTTCAAAATAACTGGGCGCCTCCGTCTGCTCCAAAAACGCGTGTGAATGTTTCAAAGCTTCCATTCGTGACCAAATTTGCCGAGGCGTTAGTACTCAACGCAAAAACGCAGAGGGCGAAGCCGTGGGAAGTTTTCATAATAGACCCCGTCAAAATTCTTGCATGTCGATACAACTGAATACACCCATGGCACTTCAATCAAAGCAAGCGCTGGCGGAAAGTGCACACCATAAGTTTTGCCCCGAGCAAAATAGAGAAGCGGTTACAAGTTCCGAAAATTTTCGACTGTTAACTATTCTGCTTCGGGCGAAGACTTTAAAGATCATTCCGTTGATCCCGTTGTGCACCCCTGTAACGGTAAGCAAGTATTCGCCCAGGCGCGACAGCGAAGCGGGAATACTACCGCTCATAATCCGATTCTGGGCGATGCGTTCCGCTAGCCGAGCAGGTCGTCCCGGTCCGCAATGGCGGGGAAAATTGCAGAGATTGCTCCATGGGTCAGCATAAACCGGCGGCCACAGGTCCGACATGACGCTGAGCACTGGAACATCCACCATTGATGTCGGCGTCGGGCGCCGTTTGCGCCGCGTTGAACTACCCGTCGACACCATCGAGCTGGCGCGCTATCTGCTCGGCAAAGTGGTGGTGCATGCGCATCGCGACGGGCGCTTGGTCGGGCGCATCGTCGAGACTGAGGCTTATCCGCCCGGTGATCCGGCCTGCCATGCCTATCGCGGCCGCACCGCACGCAACGCGTCGCTGTTTCGTGTCCGCGGCCACTGCTATGTGTATTTCATCTATGGCAACTGGAACATGCTGAACGTGTCCAGTGGCGAGGAAGCGCAGGGCGCAGGTGTGCTGATCCGAGCTATCGAGCCAATGCGGGGTGTGGCGCTCATGCAGCGTTTGCGCGGCATAACGCGTTTGACTGATCTCGCGCGAGGTCCCGGTCGTTTGGCGCAAGCCTTGGCTATCGGCCGCGATCACGATGGACTGGATCTGTGCCGCTCCTCACGTTTGTGGTTGGCCCATGGGCTGGGCGAAGTCCGTGAGCCCGGTGTGAGTGTGCGCATCGGCATCAGTTGCGCTGTCGAGCAGCCGTGGCGCTTCTACGAACGGGGTAATGCCCATGTCAGTGGGCCGGCACGTCTGCGTAGCTGAGACCGTACCGGTCGATTACTGTCGCTCGGGATGCAGATACTCGCTCACCAGATTGACCGTTGACCGCTTGCCAAGGTGGATGAAATTTTCTGCCAACCATTGTTCGGCGGTGGCGCGGCCGCGCTCGCGCAGGTCGGTCAAAAAGCGCCAATCACAATTAACTTTGCTGGCCGCGCCCAGGGTGTTGAGTGCATCATCGGCGCGGATGGAATGCACCAGCACGTGGCGCAGCTTCGACCGGTACTCATCCTTGATCCAACCATCCTCCAGCAGCTTGGTGACAAAGGCCACTGCACGAAACTCCTTCAACAGGGCCGAGTTGAAGGTGATTTCACTGACGCGGTCTGCAATCTCGGCCGCACTCTTGGGAATGTCGGCACAAAAAATCGGATTGATGTGCACCACCACCACGTCGCGGCTGTCGGTATCGTAGAACAACGGGAACAGCGAGGGGTTACCCATGTAGCCGCCATCCCAGTAAAACGCGCCGTCGATTTCGATGGCCTGGAACAGAAAGGGCAAACAGGCCGAGGCTAGCACCGCGTTGATGGTGATCTCGCTGGTATTGAACACACGCACGTTGCCGGTACGGACATTGGTCGCACTCAGGAACAGCTTGCTGGATTGGCAATGTTTGAGCTCATCGAAATCAACACTGGCCGCCAACACATCGCGTAAAGGATTCACGTTTAACGGATTTAATTGATAAGGAGAAAAGCTGCGCGTAAGGCTCTCAAAAGTGGTGTAAGCCCAACGCTGCTCAGCCGGTACGCCGAATATTTTTTCCACGGGTGTGATGGCGAGCGGGCTATAGGGTGCGGCGCTGCGGCTTATGCGTTGCCAGAAATCGTGCAAAGCCTGGCGTGCGCCGTCGCGGCCACCACGCATCTTGCCGTAGGCATACACAACCGCATTCATCGCGCCGGCGCTGGTAGCGGAGATGCCATCAAAGGACACGCGGCCGTCTTCCAAAAGACGATCCAGGACTCCCCAGGTGAAAGCACCATGGGAACCGCCGCCCTGTAGCGCAAGGTTGATGCAGCGGACTTCATCATGACTCATGGGGGAACTCCAGATGCGCCGGGGAACAGAACAGCCAGGTGCTCAGTGGTGACGCGATGATAGTGGCTGAGTGTCGTTCCGGGCACATGCGACCGCCCTCACGCAGGATGGAAAGCTTAGAATGCCGCCTGATTGTTTATCTTCGCAGGTTTTTATCATGAGTACTTCCATGCATAGCCAGTCGGTGTTGGTCTTCATTCACGGTCTGCGGGCGCTGTCCAGCTTGCTGGACAAGGCGCGCGCCCATGCGGCTGCGGCCGACTTTGACGCCAACGTACTGTGCACGACGCGTTTGTTTCCGGATATGTTGCCCTTATCGCGTCAGGTGCAGATCGCAACCGACATGAGCAAAGGTGGCGCGGCCCGCCTGGCCGGTGTCGAAGTCCCGAAGTGGGATGATAACGAAACCACCCTCGATGACTTACAGGCGCGAATTAACAAAGCATTGGCGTATCTCGCCGCTTTCACACCGGCGCAGTTCGAAGCTGCCGCCAGTCGCGCCATCGAGGTCAAGACGCCCAGTCGCAGCTATCAGTTCAACGGGCAGGATTTCCTGTCGAAATGGTCACTGCCTAATTTCTACTTTCACCTGACCACTGCTTATAACCTGCTACGCCACAATGGTGTGCCGCTTGGCAAGATGGATTTTCTCGCCATCGACTGACGCGTGACGCGTGACGCGGGATACGGGTTTACTGGCCCGGCGCGCCTGTGCTGCCGGGTTTGAAGTGCCAGATGGTATAGGGCCCTCTTTACCGCGGGTGATGTCGATGGCTAGCAGACGCGGACGACCCAAACCTTGCCAAGCCGACACCCAGGGCGAGCAGGGTGCTATGCAGTGCGCGCTTCATGCCGCGCGCGGCGCTGGCGCCACATGACCCCAATGCACCAGATCAGCCACCGTGTCGAGAATGCTGGTTTCCACGTCGCGAAACGTGAGTCCGAGTTCCCGTTGAATCTTGCTGTTGTCGTAGCGCACCACGCGTCCGAGATGGCTACGTAAATAACTGGCGACACCTTTGGGCTGGGTGTATGCCGCCAACAGCGCGAGCTTGTTGCCCAGCGGCGAGTCGAGACCAAACTTCGGCAAGCGGGTGTGACCATAACCACTGCCACGCAGCAAGGCGACCACCTCGCGCATATTGCGCGTTGCGCCTGAGCACAGATAGCGACCGCTGGCCTGAGGATGGGTTATGGCCAACAGATGCGCCTTAGCTACGTCCCGCACATCAACAAAACCCCAGGTCAGGGCCATCATGGCCGGAAAAGCGCCCGCCATCAGGTCAACAAAAATCTTGTTGGATTCGTTGACGGCCTTGACCATGGACGGACCGATGACGATGAAAGGATTGATCACCACCAGCGACCAGTCGGGCTTGGTGTCGCGATGGAAATCCCAGGCGGCGCGTTCGGCCTCGGTTTTGGAGTAGTAATAGGGATTGCGGGTCAGGGAAGATTTGGTATTCCAGTCCGCCTCGCTCAGCACGTGATTGCTGTCGGGCTCGTCGGTAATGGCCGCCATGGAAGAAGTCACCACCACCCGTTTGACGCGCGGTGCGCGCGCGCAGGCGAGCAGCATATTGCGTGTGCCCTGCACTGCTGGCTGCACCAGATCCCGATCCGGATCGGCCACCGTCAATTGGTAGGGGCTCGCCATATGGATGACGTAGTCGGCATCCGCGGCGTGAGCGTCAAAGGCGCCCGGGGTCTGCAGGTCGGCGCCGACCAGGGTGAGTCTTTGTTCAGCACCAGGCAGCTGGCGCAGATGGTCGGTAGCGGCAGTATTGGCGGGATCGCGCACGGTGCCCACTACTTCATGCCCGGCTTCCAGCAGGGCAGCAATGGTGTGGGACGCAATGAAGCCGGTGGCGCCGCTCAGCAGTACGCGTGTGGTCACGGCGCAAGCCTCGTCGGTGATTTTTTGATAGAACGAATTGGACGATATATGTACAATTCGTACAAATCAAGCAAGGCTTGTTAAATGACCCGGCCCGCCCCCAATCCTGTCCGTCGCCAACGCTTGGTGGAAGCCGCCGAGCGCTTGTTCTCCCAGGTCGGCTACCGCGCCGTGACCATGGCCGCAATCGCCGCCGAAGCGGGTTTCGCCAAGGCCACGGTGTATGCCTATTTTGCCGACAAAGAAGCGATTTTCCGCGCCGTCGGCGAACTGGTGGCAGCGAGTCTGATACAGGCCGTGGAGGAGGGCCTGGCCACCGAAGGGACAACCGCGACGCGGGTGGCCACCGCGCTACGCGCCAAGGACAGTCTCATCTACACGCTGATCACGTCGTCGCGCCACGCGGGTGAACTGCTGGAAGCCCGTGACCGCCTGGTGCGGGAGTTGTTCGATGACACCGATCGTTTGATTCTCAAACGCATCACCGCGGCTTTGAACGATGGTGTTGAGCGCGGCCTTCCGGCCGCCCGCCTTGCGCGCATTCTGGTGCGTGCCAGTCGTGGTTTGGCGGCACGGGTGGATAGTTATGAGGCGATGGGGCGTGATATCGAGTTTCTGGTGATGCGGCTGGTTGAGAGTCGTTGATTGGTGCTGAGCGGAATGTCCGAATAAATTCGGACCTACAGTGGATCGGCACGTTTTGTAGGTCCGAATTTATTCGGACATCCCATCCCCCACCCTCAACCCGTGAGCGCTGGCGGGACATCTCACCCTCTCCGTGGCCAATGGGAACGTGCCAATAGTGAAGGTACGGGATCAAGCCTCGCGCCAAAGTTCGAAACCCTCAGTTCCCATCTTGCTGTTCGAACGGCAAAGGCCAAAGCTGAAACACCCGCGACAGCACCGAGAGTGCAAGCGCGTGCCGTAACTCGCCACGCACCACGGCTGCGCGGATCTGCGCTTCATCCATCAGCTCAACGGCGATGAGTTCGCCGTCGTCGGGCGCGGGCGGATGTTGTTGCCACGCATTTTCGCAGAGCCAGTGGTGGCAGAGATTGTTGTGAATCGCAGGATTGGGTTCGACGGCCCCAAGGTAGGTCCACTGGTCCGACACGTAACCGGTTTCTTCCAGTAATTCGCGCGCCGCGGCCGGCCCGGACTCTTCGCCGGGATCAATCATGCCGCCCGGTGTTTCGAGGGTGGTGTAGCCCACGCCGAACCGATACTGGCGGATCATCACGCAGCGCCGATCGCTGTCCAGTGCAACCAGATTGACCCAGTCACCGGACTCAAGCACAAGGCGATCGAACTCCCGACCGTTACGGGGATTGCGCAGACGATCGATGCGCTTCTTGAACAGGATGAGGCCAGCGTCGCTGTCATAGCGTGATTCGAGGTGTTCCCAGTCGAGGTGGGCGTGTGGGTTGTTTTTGTCGCTAGCCATCGTGGTGACCCTTTTTGAGCTGGTACTAATCATGCGTACCGCACGTCCGAATAAATTCGGACCTACAGGAGATGCGCTGACTCTGCTGCATGTCCGAATAAATTCGGACCTACAGGAGATGCGCTGGCTCTGCTGCATGTCCGAATAAATTCGGACCTACAGGAGATGCGCGGACTCCGCTGCGTGTCCGAATAAATTCGGACCTACAGAAGATGCGCTGGCTCTGTTGTAGGTCCGAATTTATTCGGACATTCATTCCAGCGCACTAATCTCAAGAACCAAATAACTGAGCAGCGCATTGTGCGGAATCCTAAGCCGACACCTCGACCAGCTTGGCCTCGCCACCAACCACGGGCTCAATTCGCAGGCGACGTGGATGGAAGCTCGCGACCGTTGGGCGATGGGCGATGCTGATCACGGTAGTATCGGGCAGCCTCTGCCGTATCAGGCTATAGACCTGGCGTTCCATGTCTTCGTCGAGGGCCGACGTCGCCTCATCCAGAAACAGCCAATCGGGTTTGTTGAGCAATACCCGCGCGAAGGCCAGGCGCTGCTGTTCACCGGGTGACAGACGTTGAGACCAGCGATGTTCTTCATCAAGGTGCTCGACCAGATGTTCGAGACCGCAGGCGGCGAGGGCATCTTTTATCTCGTTGTCGCTCACGCTGTGCGCGCCGCTCGGATAGGCAATGACAGCACGCAGACTGCCCAGCGGCAGATAGGGTCGTTGTGGCAGAAACAAGGTGCGAGCAGCGGCCGGTACCTGCACGCGCCCGCGGCCAAAAGGCCAGATCCCGGCCAGCGCGCGGAACAGCGTGCTCTTGCCGCTGCCCGAGGGTCCGCTCAGCAGCACATGCTGTCCGCGTCGCAGTGTGCACGCGACGTGACCCAGCAATACCCGGCCATCGGGCAGGGCAACGTCGAGATCGCGCGCGACTATCGCGGTTTCGTCATGGGATTCGAGACCAATGGTGTCGGAATCGGCGGCAGCCACCGCTGCCTGCTGGATAGCTTCGTGAAAGCTGGTCAGGCGATCGGCTGTGGCCTTCCAGGCCGCGAGTTGAATGTAAGAATCGATGAACCACGACAAGGATTCCTGTACACGACCAAAAGCCGAGGCCGTCTGCATCAGATCACCCAGTTGGATCTTGCCGGTGAAAAAGCGCGGTGCGGCCACCACAAAAGGAAAGATCACGGCCAATTGGCCGTACATCGAGGTGAACCACGTGAGTCGTTTGCGGTAGTTCATGAGCGAAATAAAATTGCCGAACACCAGACCAAAACGATCCTGCAGTACTTCACGCTCGTCCTTCTCACCGCGATAAAAAGCAATACCTTCGGCATTTTCCCGCAGTCGTACCAGGCCATAACGCATGTCGGCTTCATATCGCTGCTGTTGGAAATTCAGGCCGATCAGCGGCCGACCAAGTTTATGGGTCAACCAGGTGCCAACGATGGCGTATAGCAGTGCGCACCACACCATATAACCCGGCACATTGACCTCATGACCGAAGGCTGAGAAGCCAAAGGCGCCCGACAAACCCCACAAGATGGCGACGAAGGAGAACAAGGTGACCACCGAGTTCATTAAATCCAGGGTCAGGCCCAGGGTGCTTTCGGTGAAGGCCTGCAGATCTTCTTGAATACGCTGGTCGGGATTGTCGGTGCCCTGGCCCTTGAGTTCGATGCGGTAATAACAGCGATTGGCCAACCAGTCGGTGAGGAACACGCCGGTCAGCCAACGCCGCCAGCGTATCTGCAACATCTGGCGCAAGTAACTTTGGTAGACCGCGACCACAATGAAGCCGAATGCAAGCACGGCAAAATACAACAGCTGGGATTTAAACGCGTCGTAGTCCTTGTTCTGGATCGAGTTATAAAAACCGTTATTCCATTTGTTAAATGCGACGCTGAGCGCCACCAAGCCGAGATTCAAAGCCACCACCACCGCCAGCAGCAACCACGCCATGCCCTTTTCTTCGGACTGCCAATAGGGTTTGATCAAGGCCCAGACCTTGCTGAACTGGCTACTGCCGGTGGTAGACAACTCGACGTTCATGCTGCTCATGCGGAGTACTCGTTCGTGAATGGATAAAGGCCAGCGCTGGCGCTGTGCGCAGCGCACCTAGCTGCGGTGACTGGGAGGCGCAGACCGGGCTTGAGTTCCGCCTGCCCGGCGAATAGTTCGATGTCGGTATTAATCCGCGCTTTAGTCCACTTCCATGATCGCCTCGATCTCGACCGCCACGCCCAGTGGCATGCTGTAGGCACCGATGGCGACCCTGGCATGGGCACCTCGTTCGCCAAAAATCTCGAGGAACAATTCTGAAGCGCCATTGATGACTGCGCCTATTTCGGTGACGTCGGGTGTGCAATTGACATAACCCGCCACTTTTGCAATCTGACGGATGCGGTCGAGATTGCCGCCTAGTGCTTCGCTGGCCTGGGCCAATACATTTAAGGCCGAGAGTCGCGCAGCGGCACGTCCTTCTTCAATACTGAACTCGCGTCCGACCTTGCCGATATAGCGCAGCTCACCTTCCCACTGGGGGATCTGCCCCGAGATGTAGAGGGTATTGCCGATGCGGGCTGCGCCCTTGATCTTCGCCACCCGCGGTGGCTGGGCGCGGGGAATGACAATATCGAGGGCAGCCAGGCGGGCGGCTATGCTGGGTGGCATAGGTGCTACTCCATAGTTCGTTGATAGAAGGTGATGTCGTTTAAGGTGCGGCCAAGCTGTGCGTCGCATCGCTGATGACCGCCTCGGTCTCGCTGCAATCGGCGACGTCGGTCACCATGAGACGTGCGCCGGCGCGCGCCAGGGCCACCGCGCTCGCCCGCCCGATGCCCCCCGCTGCGCCGGTCATCAAAGCATTTTTGCCGTCGCAATTGCCGGCCATGGCAGCTCCCCCGATGATTCTTTATGACGGCGAAGAGTGCAGCACTGGCGCGCAAGATTCCATCCCCTAGGCAGCATCTCCTCACGCCCGTCGTCATTCGATGCGGGCGCTGTCAGGACGCGCGCGTGTTATGGGCAGCACTGCCATCGCGCCATGCACCTCGCGCCGTCGAGTCCGTCGGGTATCATGCGCGCCTGCCTGAGGAAGACCCCATGGACGTGCTGCTCACCCTTGTTGATTTCATTGTGCACCTCGATCATCACATCGCCGATCTGATCGAGACCTATGGTGCGTGGACCTATGGCATCTTGTTCGCCATCGTCTTCATCGAAACCGGCTTGGTGGTGATGCCGTTCCTGCCGGGCGATTCTTTGCTGTTTGTGGCGGGCGCATTTGCGGCCCGCGGGCAGTTCAGTCTGGCGACATTAATTGGGTTGTTGGCCCTGGCAGCCATACTTGGCAATACCAGCAACTACTGGATAGGCCGCACGCTGGGCCCGAAGGTGTTTCAATGGCAGGATTCGCGCTTTTTCAATCGCGCGGCGTTTGACAAGACCCATGCCTTCTACGAGAAGCATGGCGCCATCACCATCATCGTCACGCGCTTCCTGCCCTTCATGCGGACCTTCTCACCCTTTGTGGCGGGTGTGGCGGCCATGACCCACGCACGTTTTCAGTTTTTTAATGTCGTCGGCGGGTTGTTGTGGGTGGTATCGCTGTGTCTGGCGGGTTACTGGTTTGGCAACATCACCTGGATCAAGAACCATCTGACCCTGGTGATTGTGGCCTTGATCATCATCCCCGCACTGCCGACAGTGATTGTCGCCACCCGGGAATGGTTGGCCTCGCGGGCGCGACAGGCGAGTTGAACTGCGTGTGCAGCGCCGTTGACCGCTGGCTGCGCATTCGTCGTGGTGCCCCAGATGATTTTATCGGATAGATGACAGGCGCCGAGGTGATGAGCGACGCGTGGCACTGTAAAAGCTCACTACGTTGTCGCCCGCGGCGCATGGCGGCGCGAGGGCCTGATCGCTGACCGCAACGGCGATCACGATCTCGTGGGGATAGGGCGCATCTCTGACGTGAACGCTCACCACGTCGAAGCGTTGTGCATAGGCGTTCACTTGTTTTCGCCCCAGGGGGATATCGATGCGGGTGCCCAGATCGCCCACCCGGCGCGCCGAAGGCACCAGGGCCGAATTCGCCGCACGGTGCGCGCGACTAGGTCCGCGCAGATGGGGATGCAGCAGGGCAGTGGCATGTTCCAGATCGCCGCTCATTCCAACGATGGCGGCCTTGCCATAACTCGCCACCTGCGTGACAGCGATGCCGAGTGCGGTGGACGCACGTAGACCAAGCAGTCCCGCCAACTCTTCTCCCATGGCACTCAGCAAGCTCAGATCTTCGCTGTGTCGCACACTGTACGGATTATCGATCACCGCCAGCGCGACGGCACGACGCGGTTCTCCCATCTGGTTGGTTTTGTCGCGCACGGGATCAACGAAGGTCAATAGTTTGCGGATGCGCGGAACGTTCATGGGCAGCGTCCTTGGTGGTCGTAGCCGCTGAGCGGTTTGCTCAGGGTGTGCGGACTTCATCGGCCGCCTTCGCGCAAAGATTGAGTTGCCGTTATCTCCGCGGCGTGCCGCAGCTTGAGGTGGCAGCGCCCCTCAGGGGTCCAGCAGTTGCCGCGCTGATCGGAGATCGCGACCCAGAAGCGGGTGCCTGTGCTCGGCGGCGCGTCGTTACCTTCGAAGGCTCAGGCTTCGTCGTGGTGTTCGGCCATGCGCCAATCGCCGCCGACGCTCTCCACCGCAGGCATGGCTATTTGGCCAACCGATAATTCACGCGGCCCGGCTTCGCTGAAGCCGATCAAGCCACCGCCGTACTGCACGACGCGGTAAACGCGCGTGTCACCCACATGTTTGAGCAACGCAGGCACAAGCGCAGCAATAGCCTGGGGTGATTGTGCGAGGGCACATTCCGCCGCCCAGCCCAGGGTCTTGGCGTCACTGGCGTGCAAACCCGCATCGATATTTGTCAGTGCACAACGTGCAGTTTGGGGCACATCGCAGCCGCTGAGGGTGATGCAAGCAACGACCAGCAAGAGGATTGCGACAAGGCGTCGGTCGCGTGACATGGCGAGCTGCTATAGCTTGGGATGGTGCTGTGAGCAGGTATCGACTGGAGCTGGTGACTGATTGAAATACTGAATCACGCTAGCTTCCGGTTGATTTGGTTACCCCGAAAATCAGTCTAAAAACGCGCCGATGCGGAATGCACGCGCATAAGTTCAGAGTCGTGCGCGGAGGTTCGTAATAGCCGCCTCACGGCCACTCGCTGATTGCATGACCGCAGGGAGACGCCACGAACTCGAAAGGCACCCTAACACTGATTGCGGCGATTCTCGGGTGTTACGCCGCCAACGCGACAACAACCTCGACAGCCGATATCTCTGGCGCTGGCCAGCCAAGCGTTTCCGGCGACGGGACCGCTGCACAGAAATTCACAATCTCTTCGACCTTTCAGTCGCGGCTCCGTAGTGTGAGCGCGACCGGGTCAATCTTCACTGGCTGTGCCTCGGTGTTGCTGCGCATCGAAAATTGACCAGGGCGATAGTCCTCATAGTGCCGGCTCAAAGAATGCGCAGCCACTATGGGGTTGGTTGATATGAACATGTTGGGCAAGATCCGGCGACTGCGGTTGCGGGGCGGACTATCGATCAGTGGATCTGTCGGCTCACCGGCCTGACGAGGAATACCGTCAAGCGCTGGCTAAAAGCGAAACAACGTGCTGTCGCAGCGGCAGGATGCGACTCTTCAGTCAACGGTTGAGACCACGTTCACACTGCACGAGCCGCCGCTCGTTATGACCGTCTGCCCGCGGAAGGTGTTTCCATCGCGCACCCGTCATCAGGATCCACAGAACACCGTTGAAGACATCGCGTGCTGGCAGCGGCCGGCGACCGGCATTGCCGGTTCGGTCATCTTCAGCGAACAAAGGAGCGACCACTTGCCATTGCTTTTTGGTCAGTGTCATCACGACCTTCGACCGTGAACCGCGATCGCCGTCGATCCCCTCGAAAGATAGACTTTATTTCAATAGCTTAAATATAAATATCAGTTCAATTTTGCGACCGCTTCTAGTCAGACAGCAAAAGCGCGGACCCGGGTTGTTAACGTTAACCGCGTAACAACACACGCGCTGCGAAAGTGTTTAAATAGGTCATCAATTGCCAAAACAGGGACGAAAAAAATGCGGCACGTTATATCGCTCGGTTTACTGCTTAGCATTTCGCAAGCCAATGCCGAAGGCACGGTCCAGGACTACTACAGCCCCATTGTCCGATGGCAGCAGCCTTCGGCAGAACCAGTCCAGCCCATCCACGTCGCGCTGCTTCCGAATGGCAATCTCTTTTTCACCCATCCAACTTTCGGCATGGCCACTAGTCAGTACAACACGTCGCCGTCCGCTTTGGCACAGATCGAGCCGATGCGTATGGGTTCTGACGTCACTTACGATCCTGCGACCGGAATCGAAACTGGTAAAACCATTAGCTGTAGCGGCCACGCCCTAATGGCGGACGGCAATCTATTCTTTGGCGGTGGTACGTACACCTATTGGAATAGGAATAATCCGGGTCAGCCACCTGAAGGGGCCATCGTTAGCGGGCTCAGCGAGTCGGTAACTTACAACCCGTTTTCGAACACTTGGATAAATAATCCGGATTCCATCGGCATTGGGACGGCGACGGGCAAGCCGCTCAGGTGGTACCCCACAGTCACTCGATTGGCAGATTCCAGAATGCTGCTCACGGGTGGCTACGAACAGGTAGTTCCCGTTTTCGCGCCACACAATCGAAGTGTTGAAGTGTTTAACCCGACAGCAAACGCATGGACGGTAGTATCAGATTTCATTAACACCCCAGAAGGCATTGCGAATCCCGACTACACCCATGTCTTTCAGCTCCCGATGGATCATTTTGATCCTCAGAGTGGCATTAATCATGATCTCGTTCTAATGCTGGGGGGCTCAGGTGAACCCGTCTTATTATTCTTGAACGGCCAACAATCGATTTGGCACGCCTCGCACAATTTTCGCCCTGGAGCTCAAGCGTTCGTCGATCGATCGGCGCCGGCCAAAGTCAATCCGAATCATGGTTCTTCCAGCGCAATGCTGCCAATAAGGTTGCCAGAGGCTTCGTGGGGATATACCAACGGTACTGTGATCAACGTGGGTGGAGAGCACGGCAGCATAATGGAAGCCAGCATTGATGTTTATGACCCAGGGCTAAATCAATGGAGACCTTCCATTCTCATGAATAGTCACCGCCATCATCCCAACGCGACTATCCTGCCCGATGGCCGTATTTTGATACTAGCTGGGCATGCGGATGAGGGCATCGATCAAACGGGATATGCGGAATACATAGACCCTAAGAACAGCTTTGCGCACACGGTGGGTGTCGCTCACATGCCTGAAGTTCGTGGCTACCACTCGATGACCGTGTTATTACCCGACGGCCGGGTCTTTATAGGGGGTGGTAGCGACGATGGGCATCCGGGTACGGAGAAGGCGAACTTTCGATACTACTATCCAGACTACATGTTTAAGAAGCGGCCGGAGATTGAGGGGCTGGAGCTGACCATAAAAGTGAATAACTATTTTCCGCTCGTTGTTCCGCACTTGAGCAAAGTTGACGAAGTCTCGCTGCTGGCACTTGGCTCGATGACTCATTCCATTGATATGGGACAAAGAAGCGTGCAGCTTCGACTCATCGACGGTCGCATGACCGTCAAGAGGGACGCGCAAAACGAACTGGTTCCTGCCATCCCGAGTGAATGCGTGGGCGCTTCGGTCGTTTGCTTCGACCAATACTTCGTGCAGTCGCCGACTACGCGGGAATTGGCTCCTCCTGGGCACTACATGCTATTTGTCCTCGACAAAAATCGCGTACCGTCGCTAGGGAAAATAATTAAGCTTGAGCCATGAAACGAGCTTTGCTGCCGGTCTTTAGTTGGGGACTTGAGCTCTAGCGGGTATTTTGCGCGACATGGATGGAATCCACTGACTGTCTGGTGCCCCGATCGCGTCGGATAGGAATTGAGACGGTCGCGCTCCTGACAACGCGCCACTAGAAACCA
This sequence comes from Pseudomonadota bacterium, assembly GCA_031418675.1. Lineage (GTDB taxonomy): Bacteria > Pseudomonadota > Gammaproteobacteria > JADJYF01. The sequence goes on along the minus strand of JANOXY010000289.1, from coordinate 3,156 downwards.
TCCTCCTGTTTGCAGGAGCGAATGGGCGAAGGCAAGTCGTCAACAATCCCGATTGAGTCGCTCGGGTTCAACTGAGAGAAGTGGACTTCGATCCTTAAACAGGGGGCCGGATGAAATGCCCGAACACATCCAGATCGGGCCCTGAATAGTCCCCGCGTATTGTGTGTAGAACTGGTAGTCGAACTAAGGGATAGTCGCTCGACGACCATGTTGTTGATGCTCAAGGCAGCGATGCTGGCGGGCGGTCGAGCGATGACGGATTACGAAAAAATCGATCCATTCAAGCGCGACAACAAAGCCAAATACAGTCCTATCGACCTTCTTCGGCAGACGGTTCTATCAGCTGACAATGCGGATAGTTGTGATAACCGCCCCTGCCACCGCAATCGAAACGAATTTCACGCGCTTGCGTGGCTGGGTACCACCGACAGCGTTATCGATCTCAATGCCTTCCTGCCGGCCGGGTTCACCGACGCGGTGCGCTGCACCGCTGACGGAGTCGTCGATCGGCGATGGCACGGAATTGTGTGAAAAAAAACGAACGTCTGCGGAGAGTGCCGAAAGCTGAAATGGTGCCCTGAGCAGGAGTCGAACCTGCGACCTACCGCTTAGGAGGCGGTTGCTCTATCCGCTGAGCTACCAGGGCGTGACACTATTCTAACCACTCATGAAAGGCTTGGCGCGCACGGGACCGGGCCCACGCCAGGCGGGGCGGGCGGTGGTCTTGGCGGGAAAGAGCAACGCACTTCAGGTACCGTCGGCCTCGTTCAAACGCGCCCAGGTGTCACGCAGCGTCACCGTGCGGATGAACACCGGCATCGTGCCGCTCGTGCGTGCAGTGTCGCGACAAAAATAACCGACCCGTTCAAATTGAAAGCTCGTGGCGTCGCTGCTGAGCAGCGCCGGTTCCGCGCGCGCCGCGTGGCTAACAACCAGCGACTGCGGATTGAGATGGGCGAGGAAGTCTTCCTGCGCGGCGGGATCCGGGATGTTGAACAGGCGATCGACGAGCTGCACTTCGATCGGCACACCGAGCGTGGCCGACACCCAGTGAATAATGCCTTTGACTTTGCGTCCGTCGGGGTTGTGACCAGCGGCGGTGGTGGCGTCGTACTGACAGCGCAATTCGATGGGTTTACCGCTGTCGTCCTTGATCACTTCAGTGCAACGAATCACGTAGGAGAAACGCAGCCGCACTTCCGCGCCGGGTGCGAGTCGGTGATATTTTTTCGGCGGGTCTTCCATGAAGTCCTCGCGCTCGATGAAAATTTCCCGAGTCAAGGGTATACGCCGCGTGCCGAAGGCCGGGTCTTTAGGATGATTGGCTACTTCCAGCCACTCGACCTGGTCGGCAGAGAAGTTCTCGATCACCACTTTCAGTGGATCCAGCACCACCAGCGCACGGGGTGCGTGACGATCGAGCTCCTCACGCACACAGTTCTCCAGCACGCCCATGTCAATCACGGTCTGCTTTTTGGTCACGCCCACACGCTCGCAAAAACTGCGAATGGCGGCGGGTGGATAGCCGCGGCGGCGCATGCCCTTGAGGGTGGGCAGGCGCGGGTCATCCCAGCCGTCGACGTGGCCGTCGCGCACCAGGGTCAGCAGTTTGCGTTTGCTGGTGATGGTGTAGTTGAGTTCAAGTCGGGCGAATTCGATCTGCTGCGGATGGCAGGGCACGTCGAGCTGGTCCAGTACCCAGTCGTAAAGCGGGCGATGGTCTTCAAACTCCAGCGTGCACAGGGAGTGCGTAATCCCTTCCAAAGCGTCCGATACGCAGTGTGCGTAGTCGTACATTGGGTAGATCTTCCAGGTCTCGCCGGTACGGTGGTGGGGGGCGTGGCGGATCCGGAACAGGGCAGGATCCCGCAGGTTGATGTTGGGCGCCGCCATATCGATGCGCGCGCGCAGGATATGGGTGCCTTCGGCGAACTCGCCGGCGCGCATGCGCGCGAAAAGGTCGAGGTTTTGTCTCACCGGTCGGTCACGGAAAGGGCTTGCCCGCCCGGCTTCGGTCAGGCTGCCGCGGGTGGCTCGTATCTGCTCTGCACTCTGCGAGTCGACGTAGGCTTTACCGGCCCGAATCAGATCACAGGCGTAGTCGTATAAAGCCTCGAAGTAATCCGAGGCGTGGAACAGCCGCGTGCCCCAGTCGAAGCCCAACCACCGCACGTCGGCCTGAATGGCGGCGGTGTATTCCTCGTCCTCGGTCTCGGGATTGGTATCGTCGAAGCGTAGATTGCAGCTGCCGCTATATTCCTCGGCCATGCCGAAATTGAGGCAGATGGACTTGGCATGGCCGATATGCAGGTAACCGTTGGGTTCGGGTGGAAAGCGGGTCACAACCCGACTGCCATGTTTGCCCGCGGCAATATCGGCGTCGATCAGGTGACGTATGAAATGAGTGGGGACGTGATCGGGTTTGGCTTCCATGGGCAAGGGCGGTGCTGGTCGTAATGGGCGGGGATTATAGGGGGTTTGCGCCGCGTCACGCGCCAACCGCAGAAGCTGAAGCGGGACGCATGAAACGCTTTGTCTGACCTTTGTCAGAAGTATGGCGCGCGTGTTCCTGCATAGTCACAAAAGGCAATGATGTGCAGACATGCGAGCGCCTACACCGATGGTTGCCGGTGCTACAATCCCAGCGGCTTGGATGCCGCTGTCAAGAGGGCCGACATGATCACCTGTGCAGGTGCGGGCGATGGGCGCGAGTCGCAACTTGCGAGGCGTCTCGTGAGCGTTGCCGAGGTGGCGGTCCCCGACGAGGCTGCCGAGAGGCAGCAGATCGTCCTTGAGCGAAAATGGTGCGCGCGAGAAAAGACTAGATGACAGCAGGGCAAGGACAAAGCAGCGGCAGCGAACAACGCCGCTACAGCCGGGTTCCCATCAACCTTGAAGGTTTGATCGGTATTGCCGGCCGGGCGCCCGTGCCCTGTACGGTGCGCGACTTCTGCGTCGGCGGCATGTTCATCGCCGCCGGTCCTCAGACCTATGCCGCACTTCCCGCGTACGCACCCGCGGTGCTCTATTTCGCGCTGTTCGTCGACGGTGTGAAAGAGGATTTTCAGATCCAGCTTTTGATCGCACGCGCCGTAGCCAAGGGCATTGGCGTGTCTTTTGTTAATCCGGACGCCAAGGCGGTTGAACTGCTCGGCC
>JANOXY010000288.1:0-22928 GCA_031418675.1 Pseudomonadota bacterium | reverse complement strand
ATGCTCATGGTTTCAGCCGCCAGGGGCCTGACATTTGGCCCGGCACCAACAGTTTGATCGCCAGCTGTCCGGCGATTGCGGGTTTGCGCGCGCCCAAATTCCTCGGCGTGCCTGGCGCGCGGATTGTTCGGCGGCGATGCTCGCTGGATCACGCACCCACGATCGTTTGCTGAGCAGCATTGCCCATCCATCGCGCAATTGTTCAACATTGAGGTTGGTGGCGGAAACAAAAACGTGGCACAGGGGGCGTCCGTAACGATCGATGGCATAACATTCGGCGCGTGCTGCCGCCTTGCGCGGTGCGCGAGCAGCCAGGGCCGCACGCGCACTGTCACCACCCATCTGGCCCGGTGCTCTGGCGGGCGCGCCACGACACTGGCGTCGGTCCCGATAGGGATTGCGCTGATGCGCCACCTCCGGCGCATCGAGGTCCGACAGGCGAATGTGAAACCGCCCACCACTCGCGCCTGCCAGCGTGAGGGTGTCACCGTCTTCGACGGCCAGGATCGTGCCTTCGATGATAAAATTGACCTTGTTTGCCCGAGCGTCGGCGCACCATGCTGGCGGTGCAAGCAAGAAGCCCAACAGCAACAGGCTGCGCCAGTGCATGACCACCACGGCCGGGTTCTCTGTGGCATACCGCCTGGCCCCACGCAGCACCCAAACGCGCTGTTCCATCAGCGACTCCTTGTTCCGATTGTCAGAGATTGATGCGCGCCAGACGCTCAGCATAGGCACAATGTCATGCAATGAATTGATCCCTGACAGCGAAGCGGATTTACCGCTCACAATACCGTGAACGAGACGTCGAGTAAGACTCCACACGGATAGTTTGTCCTGAACCAAGGTCCGTCGGTGGCGGACGCTTTGCCCCGAGGGCCATCATGCACAAACCTCTGACTGCCACACTAGCCACGCCAGCAGCACAACCGGCTCGCACCGGCCCGCGTATCCCGCGCGCCATCGTTGCCAGCGTCACACCAGCAAGCTTATCGCCAGCCGCGGTGAGACACCTATTCGATGATTTGCGTGCCACTGGCGTGGAACTGCGGGTCGCGGGTAACGCGCGCCATGCGCCGGATACACTGCTGCGCCGCGGATATGGCCCACATTATCTGCTGGAACTCTTTGGCACCCGCTATTTTCTCTCGGTCGTGCGACAGAATCCGGATCTGCGCTTCTTCGTCGCCTATGTCATGCCACCAAAGACGCGGCGCCCTACGCTCTACGCGCGCATCTTTTATAAAGATGTCTCGCTGATCTGGCGCTCAGCCTCCCACGTGATCCGCTCGGAGCACGAGAACTGGATAGGCAAGGGTGATGTCACGGCGCTCATTGAGGACGGTTACGAGACGATTACCTCGGCGGAGGAAACCACCGACCTGCCGCTCGAATTGCAAACCGCACTCGAGGGTCTGAACCGACGCACGACGCCACGCCGCGCGGATCACATCGCCGTAGAAATGGTTTTGCGCAACGCGCCCGACAGCCGCATTCGGCCCTATCGCGACTTCAGCGCGCCGCGCGCGGCGGCCATGGGCAATCCGCGCAATCGCATTCACGGTGGCCGACGCATCGCCTGGTTCGAGCGTGCGGGTGACCCCCACAGTCTGCGCTTCGCCCGTGGTTTTGAACCGGATTTCGACCATGGCGTGTTGGAATGCACGCGCTCCGACAGTTCGCTTTACGGCGGTGACTTGCGCCGCTACCGCATCGTATCGGTCAATCGTCAGGTGCAATACATGTTTTTCGCCGCGGCACGTCAGGTATGGATAATTCCACCCCAGGCCACGACCACCGAGATCATGAGCTTCGGTGTGCGCACCGTCGGCGTCGCCATTGATGACGACCTGTGTGTGCCCGGCTACGAATATCACTATCTTGACGATAGTGTGTCGCCGCCAGCCCTGGTGAGTCAGATACCCGTCGGTTATGTGGGGGCGCCAAGTGTGGTCGATCCGGCGCGCGCCGATGCCTCTGCGTGGTTGAATGAGTTACCCATCGTGCAGACGTTCCGAACCAAGGTCCTGGACAGCAAGCACCCCCGCACGCGGAAACGAACATAGCTCAGACTGAAACACGGATATCCGCGGTGCACGCACAACGGTGCACCTTACGCTCACCCTGGCCCAAGCTATCGCTCTCCAGCCACGCCGTTTACAATGCGGCGGCCTCGCGCAGCCGCGTGTGGCATTACTAGCTGTGCTTGTTGCAACCGCGCTCGAGGGGAGTACCGCATGCGCCGGATTGAACATTTTCTGGTGCTGGTGTGGCTGCTGCTCGCCGGGCTCACAGTTTTTGCATTGGTAGTCGTTATCGATACCGGGCTTATGCGCGAGCTGCTGGTCCAGGACCGCAGCTATGTCTCGGCCATCCTCATCGTGATGTACGTGATCGGTGCGGGTCATGCGCTTTATCGCTCCTGGCTGCTGTCCTGCGAACTCAAGCACATCGTCGGTGCCGAGCAGACCTTGGCGACGGCCCGCGAGCAAACCTTGCACCTGGTTGAAGCCGGCGTTGCCACGGCTACCGGTGCCGTGCTGCCGCGTGGTTTTCTGACCGCCTACGTCCACGACATCATGCGCTCGCGTGCCACCACTCGCGCTGGCGCTCACGCTGAAAGCGGCGCCAGTAGTGATCTCTTGGAGGCCTATGCCGCACGCATGCGCGGTGAACATGAGTTTGGCTGGTTCATGATCGATCTCATGCTCAAGGTCGGCTTTGTCGGCACCCTGATCGGTTTTATCTGGATGCTGTCATCGGTCTCCAAACAATCGGTAATCGATGCCTCCTCCATGCAGCAGATCCTGAAGGACATGAGTTTTGGCATGAGCATCGCGCTCAATACCACACTTACCAGCCTGGTGACTGCGACCTTGCTGTCTGCACCCTACTATCTGCTTAACCGCGGCCTGGATGAATTGCTCGAATGCACGGTGCGCCTGACGCAGGTGGAAATCCTGCCGCGCTTGGATACCAGCGCTTGAGCCGCTGCTGAGTTATTGCCATGGCTTTGCGTCTCGGCTCCCGCTCGAAATTTCAGCAGCCTTTTGATCCGATCACGGCAATCCTGTTCAAGATGATCCAGGCGCTGACGTTTTTTTTCGTGCTGGCGGTCATGTTCATGAACCCGATGGCAAAAAAGGGCATCATCGATCCGAAGGCCGAATACATCATCACCCTCGCCTGGGAAGACAACAGCCCCGATGACATCGACCTGTGGGTCGAAGACCCCAAAGGCAGTGTCGTGTGGTTCCGCAATCGCGAAGTGGATCTGGTCCATCTGGATCGCGACGACCGCGGCATGTTGAACGATACGCTGGAGATCGGCGGTCGCAAGCTCGACAATCCGCTCAACCAGGAAGTGGTGACCATTCGTGGTGTGGTGCCCGGCGAATATGTCGTCAACGTGTTTTATTACGCGACCGAAACCAACAAGCCTGTGCATGCCACGCTACGTGTCGACCGCGTCAATCCGGTGTTGAAGGTTGCGTACTACGACAAGATTGAGCTGGCGAAAAAAGGCGATGAAAAAACCGCTTTGCGTTTCACCCTCAATCCCGATGGTGAGATCGCCAACATCGGACACACCTTCAAAAAACTTGCCACCACCCGTTAGCGGTGTGCCTTGTCAGGCTGGTGTGACGATTAAGTTGGCGCGCCTTCAAGCCTCGCGGCTGCGACTCAAAGTCTGTGCCAGCAAACCTTCACCGTGCTCGTCGAGGATCTGGATGATGCCCCGTGACAGCGCGGCCAGCAGGGAGTTGGCGAACAATAATGGAATGGCAATGCCGAGACCCAGCACGGTGGCGATCATGGCCTGGCCGATGCCGTGGGCGACCATTTTGGGATCGGTCGCACCGGCCGCCGTGATGGTTTGAAAGGTGATGATCATGCCTATCACCGTACCGATCAGGCCCAGCAGCGGGCCGGCCGCCACCGCCAGGCGCAGAAATCCTTGAAAGCGCTCCAATTTCGGCACCTCACGCAGCACCGCCGCCGAGATGTGGAGTTCGGCCAGCTCAGCCGGCGCAGTTTCTTTGTCCCGTGCGAGGGTAGCGAGCAGACGCCCCAGCGGGTTGCGTGGACTGGGCTCGGCAAGATTGCGTAACTGCCAGGCCACAGCCGCGCGCACGCTGAGCAGGTAAATCAGCTGCACCAGCCAGGCCGCTACACCGAGGGCGCCCAGCGCAATGGTCACGTAACCGATAGTGCCGCCTACTTTGATACGCTCAAACCAATTGGGTCGCTCAACAACCATACCCAGCAACGCACCCCGTGCCGGATCGACCAGACCTTCAAGGTAGCTGTCGCCGCCGCCGGATTCAGTCAAGCTCGCCGCAACATCGCGCAGCGCAGCGGCGGGTTGACGCCGATAGGGCACGAAGACTTTTTCGTTGGGTAACCAAGCCAGATACTGGTCGCCGGCACTGGCGGTAAAAGGCCCGATGCGTATGACTTCCGTGGCCACAGGCGCAGCGTCGTCAGCACTGCGCAGCGGTGCGCGGTAGCGCTCAACCCGGCCGCTGGCGGTCATTTCGCGCTGCAACTCCAACCACAGGCGTTCGAGTTCCACGATCGATGGCAGGGCCTTGGCACTCGCCAGGCGCAACAGAAAGGCATTGCGATCCTCGGCATCACCCGCACTCAGGAATTGACTGGCGATGAGCGACTGACGCAATTCGCTGGCCGCGTCGCCCGCCACCTGACGGGTCACACCAAACAGCTCGCCGAGATTGCCCTGGTGCTCGGTCAGCAGTTTCTGCAATTCGACCACACGTTTTTCGTTCGCATCAAAACGCGCCGACAAGTTGGTTGTGGTGGCGTCGAGCGCACTGCGCTGGCCCTGCACGGCATTGAACAGTTGCTGCTGGCGATTAAATTCCTTCTGGAAGGCCGCCTCCCGTTGCGCATTGAGCTTGGCTTCTGCGGCACGCAGGTTGGTGGCCTTCTGGGCGATGTCTTCCAGCGATACCGCCGCGTAGAGCGGCATCGCCATCAGACACAGGCACACCACCAAAGCGCGCGCGCAAGCTTTCATGATTTACCCAGCCGTGTCGCGATAGCCTGCAGATAAGACCGTGCGTACTGACGTTGGTCACCCGCTTGTGCCGCCTGCTCAAAGGCGCCGCGCGCCTCGTCGAGTTTGTTCTGGTTGTACAAGGCAATACCGAGATTGAGCGCGACACCACCGCGGTCCTTGAGCCCGCCTTTGGCCAGGGCCTTCTGCGCCGCCGCTTCCGCCGCCGGCCAGTCGTTGCGCTGCAAATGGATTTCGCTGATGCGGGCACCGATATTGGCATCACCCGATAGCTCAAAAGCACGCTGCATCGGCGCGATGGCCTTATCGTATTCCCGCGCAGCGAGCCAAGCATTGGCGATTTTCTGATAGACGGCCGCGTCACCCTTGATCTTCTGCTGCGCGACGGCGTCGCTCAGATAACTTGCCGCCCGGTAGGGATTCTTGGCATAGGACAATTGCTCGGCCACACGCAGATATTCTTCCGGCGTGGACAGATGGCCGGCGTAGTCCATGAGTTCGGTCACCACCAGGGCACGATCGTGCAACTGCTGTTGGCCGTAGATCGACGCAAGTTGCTGCCAGCCGGCTTTTTCATTGGGTGCATTGCGCACTTGCGCGGTGACCAGCGGCACGGCCTTGTCCCATTTTTCCCGATGCAAATACAGGGCGAGCAACAACTGCGTCCAGCTGGGTTGCGGTTTGTCGCTCGCCTGCACGGCCTTTTCGGCAGGCGGCAGGGCGCGCGTGTAGTCGTTCTGCTGGTAGTAGGCCATGGCCAGCATGTAATAGGCCGACGCATTGGGGCTGGGCGCGACCTTGAACCATTCTTCCAGCGCCGCCGCGCCGTCTTGCCATTTGTCCTGGGCCAGATAGAGCTGCGCGATTTGAAACTTGACCTGCAATGCTTCGTCGCCGGTCAGGCCACCCGCTTCGAGCGCGGCGGCAAGATGTTTGGCCGCGCCACCGAAATTTTCGCTGTCGTTATCGATAGAGGCGAGGATCTGCTCGACGCGCGAACGCTCAAAAGGCGTGAGCTCCTCGAGCTTGAGCTTGCCGATGGCCGCTTTAGCACCGCCGGGGTTCTTGGCATTCAACAATTCAATGGCGTCGTTGATCTGCTTGCCAACCGCGGCGCCCAGCTGCGGTGCCTCACGCTGGCCGTCTGCACTTTTCTTTTGTTCTTGCGCACCCGCTGAGCCGAGCAACAACCCCGCTAACAGGAGTAGCGCGAGGCGCATGAATTGTGATGGGGACGAACTGATCACAGCTCAGTTCTCGAGCTTGAACCGGATCAGGGTCTGTTCGCCGGGCCGCTCGACGGCGACACCGTTTTCGACCCGCGGGTTGTAACGCCAGCGCAGCACGGCTTTAGACGCGGCTTCGTCGAACACACCCTTAGGTTCGGAATCAACCACCACCAGATCTTTCACCGTACCCGCGGCGGTGATCGTGAAGCGCACGTGCACCCAGCCCTCGATCCCGCGTTCCTGGGCGCGGCGCGGGTATTCGGGATTCACCCGCACCAGCGGAGCCACGCCGCGATCGGACCCCCCGGCAGTGAGATTCATCTTCACGCCGCTGGTCTCGATCTTGGGCTGTACCATCTGCACCGGCGCAACCGCCACTGCGCCGCTGCTCGAAATCGACATGCGCGGTGCGAGCGGTACCTGCGCCACCGGTTCGCGCTTGGCTTTACGCAATTCTTCGCGCCTGGATTCCACTTGCGTGTCCTTGCGCATGCGGGTGAATTCAATGCGCGCGGCTTTGACCAACTCACTTTGATCCGTTGGCGCGTCAATCAGGCGTGCCAGGAACCAGTACATGGCAGCGGTGATTAACAGCGCCAGACCAAAGGCCGCTGGCACCCGCATAAAACCCAGGGCAGCCATGATCTCAGCGACCTCCCTGGGGCGCACCGGCCAGGGACACTTCCTTGATGCCGCCGGCTCGCACTTCATCCATGAGCTTGGCCATGACTGCCGCACTGGAGTTGCGGTCGGCGACGATCACAGCGGTGTCTTCCGGACGTTCAACGTGCAACCGTTCGATGGCGCCGCGCACGTCGCGAATATCAACCTGACGCTTTTCCATCCAGATATCGTCATTGGCGCGCACCGCGATCAGGATGTTGCCGGATTCACGATGTTCGACCGTAAGCGCGTTGGGTTTCACCACCGTCACACCGGCTTCCTTGATGAAGGACGTGGTGATGATGAAAAAGATCAGCAGGTTCAAGACGAAGTCCAGCATCGGCGCCAGATCGATGCCGTGATCCTCAACTTCGGGGTGGTGTCTGCGGGACTTCACGGGGCAGAAAGGGAACGCATCATTCCGAGGTGGTAAAGGTGATGTCGGTCACGCCGCCCAGGCGCACTTGATCGGCAGCTTCGATCACCAGGCCGTTTTTGGCTTTTGCATCGGCCATCAGCAGCACGCCACTTTTGGCGTTTTCGGTGTGGGCGCGTTCGATGTTGGCGCGTACCGCGCGCAGGTCGACCAGCCGACCATCCACTGCAATTTCGCCATTGGCAAACACGCTGACGGTGATGGCTGGGGTGTCGGTGCTCGACTGTTCGAAGCTCGACGGTCGATTGACCTCCAGACCATATTCCTTAACGAAGATCGCGGTGATGATGAAGAAGATCAGCAGATTCAGCACAAAGTCCAGCATCGGCGCAAGATCGATACCGTGCTGCGACTCCTGCTCTTCATTGCGATATCGACGCATACGCATAACGATCGTCGCCTCAGAAACTCAAGCGGTCGGCCAGCAGTTCGGTCTCACGACGCGCACGGCTGCGAAAATAATGCACGGGATACAGGCCGGTGATGCTGACCGTCAGGCCGGTCATTGTGCAGATCATGGCGTGGGACACACCGCTGGCCATGGTGCGTGCATCGGCACTGCCACGCAGTGCCATGGAATCGAAGACTTCCAGCATGCCGCTGACCGTGCCGATCAGGCCCAACAGGGGCGATAGCGGCACCAGCACCTGCAGGAGCGGAAAGCCGGTGGTCATCGCCACGTTGACCCGCGAAATCATCGCCGTGCGGATCTGACGGGCACACCAGGAGCCACGTTCCGGGCGCCCCAACCATTCGCGCTGGGCCGCGCTCGCCAAGCGTGGCAATACCCGCCAGAAGAACCAACAGCGTTCCAGCACCAAGGTCCACAACACCACGCCGCAGATGAAGATCAGAAATACAAACGGACCACCTTCGTCGATCAGATCACGCACGGCCTGCGCCATCATGCCGATCGAACCGAGGGCGTGGGCCCCTTCAAGCACCGCGCTTGCCCTCCAAGGTCGCCGCCAGCAGGCCGGTGCTCTGCTCATCGAGGATCTGCACTACACCACGCGACAGGGTGGCGAGGATGGAATTACCAAACAGGAGGGGAATCGCGATACCAAGACCGGCCACGGTCGCGATCATGGCCTGGCCGATACCGTTGGCCATGAGCTTGGGATCGCTGGAACCCGACTCAGTAATAGCCTGGAAGGTGACGATCATGCCGACTACCGTGCCGATCAGCCCGAGCAAAGGCCCGGCCGCGACCGCCAGGCGCAAAAAGGCCTGGAACCGTTCGAGCTTGGGTACTTCGCGCAACACAGCTTCGGATATGCGCAACTCGACGATGTCGGCATCCTGTTCGATACGCGCGTCTTCGCCCTTGAATGCCAACAGCACGCGACCCAGTGGATTGCCCTTGCTCAGCTTGCTCAAATTGCGCAGCTGCGACGAAACGCCCACCCGTACCACCACCAGGTACAGGAACTGCACGGCCCACAACACCAGGCCCAGTGCACCAACGGCGATGATCACGTAGGTGATCTCACCACCACGATGGATACGCTCCAGCCAGTTGGGACGTTCGACATAGAGTCCGAGCAATGCACCACGCGCAGGATCGACCGCCGCTTGAACATAACCGTCATTGCTGCCGGCCAGCCCGCTGGCCAGGTCGCGCAGCGCCGCCGGCGGTTGTCGTGACAGCCGCACAAAGGTCTTCAACTCGGGAATAAAAGACAAATAGTCGGAGCCAGTACTGGCCGTAAAAGCGCCGATGCGCACCACTTCCTGCTCGCTCTGCCCACCATCGGGCTGGCCGACCCTGGCCTTGAACTTCGCGACCTGCCCCGCCAGGGTCATTTCGCGCAGCAGTTCGGTCCACAAACGTTTCAGTTCGGCACTACCCGGTGTGGCGTCGGCGTCGGCGAGGGCGCGCAGCGCCACCACACGATCATCGGGGCCGGCAGCCGCAATCTGCGCGGTGGTCATGGACTGCTGCATGATGGTTGCGCTATCGCCCGCCACCTGACGGGCCAGCCCGAATACCTCGCCAAGCCCGAGGCTCGCGAGGCTCTGTTTCATGCGCTTCTGGAGATCGGCAAGCTGGAGTTCGTTGGCATTGTATTTTTCCAGTGCCGCCTTGCTGGCCGCATCGGCGTTGGCGCGCGCCGCCAATGCATCTTTCAGCATCTGCGCCTGTTCGGCACTACCCGCCGCCTGATACTTGGCAGCACGCTCGGCCGCCACCGCCGCGACGGTGGCGGCGTTGTTCTCGGTCTGCTTGAGCAAGTCGGCAAGGTCGGTGGCGGCGAAACACAGTTCGCCGGCGAGCATCAGGCCCAGCAGCCCGGCCAGTTGGGCGCGAACTTTCATCAGGACTTACCGCTGGCTTGTGGTGCCGGCACCGGCACCCGCAGCAGATCCGGCGCGCCAATCTTCTTCGCCACGTGCAATGCGTCCTTGACCGCCTTGGCGAAACCATCGTCGCGCTGCCACTGGCGTTTGCCCTGGTTCCAGTAGCCGGTTTCTGTACCGTCCAAAGTCTGATACATCAAGGACACACGGCCGAGGCGCACAAAATCCACAATCCGCGCGGCGTCGCCGTCGCCCAGGCGACCCTGGTAAGCATCGAGGGTGCGACCGTATTCCAGTTCGATTTGGTAGGCCTCAAGGATGCGGCGATATTTCTCGGCGATGGCAACGTCGGCGCGTTCCATCATTTCCTTCAGAGTGGCGACGCGCTTGGCCCGTTCTTCGAGCAGAAAGGGCGCATCCAGCGTCACAAATTGATCGAGCGTTTCGACCATCTGCGCCATCAAGGGCTGCACTTCACGCTCGGTGACCTGCAGTGCGCTCAACTGCTCTTCTAGCGAAGCGACTTCGGCATCCTGGGATTTGACCTGGCGTGCCAGCTGTTCATTGTATTTGTTGAGGCTGTCGACATCGGCCAGCGCCTGCACGTATCTGGCGGCAATGCCTTTGGTTTGTTCGTCGAGCGTGTCAATGCGCTGTTGTGTGGCAGCGGCGGCTTTATCAGCCTCGCTCTGGGCGGCGACTGCGGCCGCCAATGGTTCTGCCTGCGTGCGCGCTTGTTCGCCGAGCAGCGTCGCCACCAGCAGTACACCGAGCGCAGCTTGCCGGCGGCGTGTATCGTTGATACCGATCACTCCGATTACCCCTATAGACGTAGCGCAAAAAGTGTATAGGCTCACGCTGAGCATTGAAAGCAGCGAGTCGCAGCGATGCGCGTAGCTTGCTGGGACGTGCGCAATGCTGGAGATACGTGGGCGCAGGAGTGCCTAAATTGACACTCCATCATGCCTCTCCCACAATGGCGCGCCGCCGGTCAGACCCTGCGACATGCTGGTGTTTTTGACCGATTGAGTTTGAATTTTTGTTCCATTGAAGGAGTGGACGCCAGCGCGTCCATGAATGCCATGCAATTGCGTTTCGTTATATTAGCCAGCGGGGTCGCCTTGACCGCGGCCTGCGCCTCCAACACCATCACTCCCAACTACAGCGCCTCCAATCCGAATATGAAAGTCGGCAACGAGCGCCCCGAAGACACCCAAGCCACTATCGAAAATGCCGGATCGTTCTGCATGGAAGTGAGCGAAAAATGGCACAAGGACGGGCAGACGCCGGACGACAAGGCGCTGTGGTCCAAGGACACCTTTCGCAAAGTTGTGCCCTGCCCGTAGGGCAGACCTTGTAGGTGCGAATTCATTCGCACATTCACGATATTCCCATGCCTTGCATGGATTCATGGCGGGCACTGTGCGAATAAATTCGCACCTACGGGGCTGCACTACCACAAGCGGGAATTGATCACTTGTCTGCTGCAGCTACCATAGTTCGCGCACGATAATAAGAATCCACCCACAGGTTTTGTTCATCGATAGCTGGTTACCCAAGGTGGCCGGGCCTGGTCGTGATCGCGGTTGGATACGAGGACTTGTGGAGGAAAAAATGAGTAGTGCAGCATCCTGGCGGCGCGCCGTATTGCTGATCGCACTGGCGATCAGCATATCGAGCAATGCCACCGCGGGCCCGGTGTCCGATATGTTTTCCACCGTCGATCGGGCCATGGCGACCTTCGACCCGGTCGGCAAATATGTCCGTGCACCTATCGAACGAGCGGTGCCTGATCTGCGCTTCAAGGGCTTCGTGCGCCAGTGGACCGATATCCTGCTCGAGCAACAGGGGGCGACGGGATTCCAGAATCAGGATTATCGCTTTCTGCAGTTGCAGAATCTGCTGGAACTCGAGACGACCTACCACGTTCAGGACGGTCTCGACGTTAATGCCGTGACCCATGTGCTTTATGACGGGGTCTACGATTGGCAGAGTTCCAAAGGTCTGTATGCCGATCGCTACGACAAGCAGACCGAGCTGTACAACACCAGTGAACGGCTGCTGCGCGAGTTTTATGTGAGCTACCGCAAACCGTCATTTGATCTGCTGATCGGCAAGCAGCAGATCGCGTGGGGCAAGATGGATGGCCAGTTTATCGACGTGATCAACGGCATGGATCGCCGCGAGGCGGTGCAGCTTGAAGTGGAAGACTTCGAGTGGCGGCGTTTACCGGCGTGGATGGCCAATGCCACCTATCACTTTGGTCAGAACTCGGTGCAGATGCTCTATATCTTTGATTTCGAGCAGGACCGCCAGGCTATGCCAGGCATGCCGTGGTTTTCACCGGCCCGGCCCCAGACCAGCAGCGATATTTTCCTGCCGGTGCGCCGTCCGCGCGCGAGTAAATTCAGCGATCATGAATATGGCATCCGCTTCGATCGTGTGCAGGGTGCCTTGTCCTACGGATTTATCTATTTTTATGGCTGGGACAAAAATCCGGTGTCCCACATCGTCGACACCCAGCCTTCCGGCAATCAGACCCTGCTGCGCTTCGAGCGCCGTCACGAACGTCTGCATCACGCCGGTATCACGGCCGATTACGCCTTTGCGCTGTCGAACGTACCCGTGCTCGGCACCCTGCCGATGGTGGTGCGCGTGGAAGGGCTTTATACCAACGGCGTGCGCTTTGCCGATTTTGGCAAGCAGGCTTTGGCCCGCGCTGGCTTCTTTAATGACGGCACTACCAAACGCGACACCATGCGCGCGGCGGTGGCTGCGGAATTTGGTCTGCCTGCGCGCACGACGTTCATCTTTCAGGCCTCTTACTACCGCACCCTGGACTGGACCACCAATCTCGGACCCGGCTTTGGCGGTGGCTTCGGCGACGAATGGACGCTGGTTCCAGTGGCTTTTTTCTCGCGACCCTTTGGTTTTTCCCGCGATCGCCTGAGCATGGAGTTCACCGCGTTCCCCATCATCAGCGGACCCGACCGCGGTTGGCAAGGCCTCAAAACCAAGCTGCGCCTGAATTATAAAGTTTCGCAATTTGTTAAAGCCCAATTGATCTTCAATGGTTATGACGGCGGCGCCGCGACTGACACCTATGGTCAGTACAATCATTGGGACAACATTGGCTGGGAACTGAGCTATGAGTTCTGAAGCACAAGACATGACTGTCACGGTCGGAAAATCTCGCCGCTGGGTGCGCTGCATCCTGCTCATGGTCTGCGCGCTACCTTTGGCGAGTGTCGCCGACGAGCATGCCGAACAATGGAAAACTGTCGAGCAGATGTCGGAGGCCGACAAGGCGCTGTTTGATCCCAGTACCTCGACACCACGTGACAGCGCGATTGCCTATCTCCCGGCCGAAGCCTATCCCTTCCAGGCGCCCTATACGGCGGAAGAAATGGGTTATCGCAGCAGCGAATTTGTGCATATCTCGCGCTGGCCATTGCAGATCGTCGACCTGTTTGGGGTGGTAACAAGCAGCGGTTATATCAATCAAGGCGTGTCGGTAAGTTACACCTCGCCCATTGGTCGGCCTGGCCTCGAAGGTTACATGCGCGACGTCAAACCCGGCGAATCCTATGCGCGCTGGACCTTGTTCGATGTCTTTCCGCCGGAGTCCGAGGGCGCGCAGCAGCTGTGGTTGCCCCGTCGGACCGACAAAGAACATCGTGGCAAGATGGATTTTTATGTTTACTCCGAACAACTGCGGCGCGTGCGCCGCCAGCCGGAGCCACGCCGCGATCAGCGCTTTCCCGACAATTCTCAGACTTTCGACGACGTCATCGGTCGCGATCCGTGGGAACTCGAATGGCAACTGCTGGGCACCGATGTACTGTATGAAACGGTGCGTTTCCCCAATACGCGTCCCACCATCACACTCAATCGCCATGGCAAGGGTTTTGTCGAAGTGCAAACCGCGGCGCTTAAGTTAATGGGTGATTCTTATCCCCATTACCGAACCGACGGTGGTGTCGATTGCTGGGTCGTGAAGGCCACGATACGCGAGGATTGGTTACCGGGTTATGGCGAGAAAACGCTCATCTTCTGGCTCGACAAGCATCTCTTCTATCCCTTGCGCATGGAAAAATACAGCCCCACCGGCGAACTCATGATGGTCGAAACACGCCATGCGGATATCGAAAATCCGGCACTGGGCGATTTTGGCTACTCATCTCAGATTACGGTCTATTGGAACGTTGAACACGACCTGGTCGGCTACAGCATGCACGACGGCCAGGCACCGCGGCAGTGGACAGAAGAAGAACTGAAAACAGTATTCACGCCGGAGTTCATGCGTCGCAAATGGATGGTCACACCGATCAAGACCCAGGCCTTGATTCGCCAACCCGATCATTTTTTCCTGCGTCCCCACCTGCATCCCGAGCGCTTTCCCGGTGAGCGCAATCCGGCGGTGCCGCCGGAAGTGCAAGCCCGTATCGATGCCCAGGAAGCGGCCGGCCATTTGGTGTTTGTCACACCAGGCAGTGCCGCAGCACAGGCCCAGACGGAGCCCAAAGCTGCGCAATGATTGGCGAGCGCCGCTGGCTGGTGATGCTGGTGGCGCTGCTGCTCGTGCAAGCTTGTGGCGAAACAACGCCGCCTGCCAATCCGGTGCTGGAAGGTCAGCCTGGTGGTCCTTACCGGATGACCCTGGCCCTCGACCCACCCCTCCCCGCTGCAGGCGAGGAAACGCGCCTGACCTGGCAGCTGACCCACAGTACGAATGGCGCCGCGGTCACCGATCTGCAGGTGCTGCATGAACGTGTAGTGCACAACTTCATCGTCAACCTCGACTTCAGCAGCTTCGCCCATATTCATCACGAAGATTTTCGCGCCGTCACGGCCGACGATCTGAAGCGCGCGAGTTTCACCCTGCCCTATCGTTTTCCCAGCGCCGGGCGCTATCGCGTGGTCAGCGATTTCACCCATCACAATCGCAACTGGATTAAGCAGTTCGACGTCGTGGTTGGAAGGCCAGACGCGTCCACCGTAGCCGTGGCGGATTTCACTCGCAGCCGCCAGGTCGACGACATCCGCGGCAGCCTGTCGGTCTCACCACCCATACCCGTTGCCGGGTACGAGACCGAACTGGTGCTCAATCTCACCCGCGATGCTGGGCCTGTCACCGATCTGGCACTCATCCTCGGCTCTGAAGCCCATGTCGCGCTATGGCGCCAGGATGGCCAACACTTCGGCCACACCCATAGTTACACGCCGCATATGGCCAGCATGCTGCGTGCCATGCATGACCAGGCGACCGATGCCCGACGTCGCGGGCAGATGATGGCTGACATGATGGTCATGATGATGAGCATGCCGCCGGAACTGGTTTTTCACGGTCCGGAGATCCCGGTGCACTACGTGTTCCCCGAGCCCGGCATCTATCACTTGTTTATACAGTGTGCGCCGGGCGGCAAACCCCGCGTGTTCCATTTTGCGCTTGAGGTTCTGCCCTGGCGTGAAGGCATGCAGACCCGTATCGACTCCATCGTCACCAGCGGCGGCGACCATTAGTGCAAACACGGCGCACGCTGTGGCTGTTGGCCCTGCTGTCGCCCTGTACGCTCGCGGGCCATGGTCTGTTGAACAGCTTCAGTGATCTGCAATGGCTGCCTGCACCAGGCCGCACGCCCGATCAATGGAACTATCGGCTCGATTGGTGGCAGGAAAAAAGCGCACTGCTGGTGGCTGGCGACAACGCCGCTCGCTTCACACTCTGTCTCGATTACATGCGCGAGAAGCTCGCCGAGGCCGAAGCGATGGTAGCCAAGTCCGATACCGAAGCGGCGCGGGTCGCTATGCAAAACTACCGCGCTTATCTTGATCAAGCGCTCGCCTTGCTCGGTGCCGCGCTCAAGCAACCCGCAGCAAGGGCGCGCTTAGCGCTCACACACGCGCTGCTGGAACACCAATACATGTTATCGGTCGACTATCCGGATCTACCGGTAGGGCCGCGCACGGTGCTTACCGCGCTGATGGAAGAACTGAACAAGCGCTATATGGCGGTGCGCGCGCAACTGCCAGGCGGCGACGCGCAAGCTTTGTTTTTCAAGGAGGAAGAAGTGCGGTGGTCGTGGGAGATGGCGCGGCGCGCCGGCGAAGTCCCACCATGAGGGCGGGTCTTACGGCGCACATTTTTTCACTCGCCCGCCACCCGCGGCGCGCAGGCCAACGATCGCACTGCCCTAGGGCGTGGTCAGGCGAGGATCGGCCACCATCCGCGCCAAAGCTGCAGCGAGATGTTTATTCATGAGCGTGGCGTTGTCTTCAAGGTTTGGCTTCAGGACCATTTCTTTGCCCTGGCTGTCGCGATAGGTGCCAGTCACCGTTTTACCGTGCATGACGCTGGTCGCTTCGATGGTGGCGCCGGTGTGTATGTTGTTGTTGACCACGTTGTTGTTCTGTCGCGTATAACCGAGTTCCGTCAGCCGCACTTCGAGGGTGATATCGGCTTCTTCGCCCTGGGGCACAACACGAAAACCGAGTTCGGCATAAGCCCCTTCCACCTCGCGCTTGATTACGCGCATGGTCTCCGGGGCGGTGGTGATGGCGGAATTGGTGTCATTGGGATCCCGATAGCCAACGATGTTGTTGGGTCGACCATCGATAGTATCGAGTGCGATGCTGCGACCATCACCGCGATGAGGCGCACGACTGACGTCCAGTTGCGGTGTGATCGGCAGGACCTGGGGCTGCAGGGCGCAGGCCGCCAGCACGATGCAGCTAACACTCAGCGTCAGCAAGGCACAGTAGCGTAAAGTCGGGGTATGCACGTTGTCATCCTCAGCTTGGCGGAGATTGCCGTGTGGCATTATAGCTGCGGCGAACGCACGACTCGCGCTCTACGTCATAGCCTCACCACGCCGAGTGCAAACGCCTTGCTGGGCGCACGCAGCACATGCGAGCCTGGCACCCGCGGCACTCACGAGGAAACCACCATGGCCCATGTTTTCAGCCCCGCCGAGCGCGAAGCGTTCCTCGCCGCACCACGGGTCGGGGTGGTGAGTATTGCCCGCGCTGCACGCGCTCCGCTCAGCGTGCCGATCTGGTATGCCTATGCAGCGGGTGGCGAAGTGGGTTTATGGATGGAGGCGGACACGGCCAAAGCCCGCGCCTTGGCCGTCGCCGGTTGTTTCTCCCTGTGTGTGCACGATGAAGTGCGACCCTATCGTTACGTCAGCGTGGCGGGGCCGGTGACCAGCATGGCGCCGATTGATTGGGAGCGGGAATTGTTACCTCTGATCCGGCGCTATTTGAGCGCTGCCGAAGCCGAGCCCTATATCGCGGCGCTCGATG
Source organism: Pseudomonadota bacterium (assembly GCA_031418675.1). GTDB lineage: Bacteria > Pseudomonadota > Gammaproteobacteria > JADJYF01. Next base: position 5,953 of record JANOXY010000288.1, on the reverse strand, counting down.
GTCCTGCTGGCGTCGCGGACAATCTCTTTGTGCGCATGCGTCCTGCGCATTGGCGGGCCGAACAACTCTAATCTCACATTGAGCTCAACACCCGCCTTCGCGCACAATGCCGGCGCGTCATCCAGGACACGCTGCCCTATGAATATGAGCTCGGTCACCAATCTCATCGCGCTGCTGATCACAGTCCTCGGCTACTACATGCCGGGGCCGTACGCAGCCATGGTGTTTGATACCGGTATCTTCGCCTTGTCGGGTGCTATCACCAATTGGCTGGCGATCTATATGCTGTTTGAAAAAGTGCCCTATCTGTATGGCTCGGGTGTGATCCCTAGCCGCTTCGAAGAATTCAAGGGCGGGATCAAACAACTCATTGTGAATGAGTTTTTCACGCGCACCCATATCGAACGTTTTTTCCAGCACAACGCATCGGATGCAGCTGAGAATTTGACCAAGCGAATTGATTTTGACCGTGTCTTCGAGCACCTCATCGAAGCCATCGTCGAATCGTCGATGGGCAATATGTTGAAGATGGTCGGAGGCCGTGCGGCACTCGAGCCTTTGAAAGATCCGATTATCGGCAAGCTGAAGAGCGTCGTTACAGAATTGGCGAGTAGCCCGGCAGCGACCGGGAGCGGTGATGACTTCACCAGCGCGCTTATCGCACAAGTCGAAAAAATCATCGACGCGCGGCTGGCGGAACTCACACCACAGATGGTCAAAACCATCATCGAGGAGATGATCCGCAAACATCTTGGCTGGCTGGTTGTATGGGGTGGTGTGTTTGGCGGTTTGATCGGCGTGGTGGCCAATCTGCTCGGCAAATAGCGGTGATGATGCGGGCTAGCAGTCTGTCGGACTTAGGGAATCGTCGCGAGGCGAGTGGGAGAGCGAGGACAGATGCGCGCGCATTCGAGGCGAATAGTGACTCTATTTAACGAGAAGGCGCGCGCGTATGGACCGCTACCCCACCGCCGCAGCAGATTCATCCTAAGTCCGACAGACTGCTAAGGACCGCAAGCGTGGGTAGTCACCGCCTCAAGCACACGGCGACGCCCTTTGCCGCTGATGACAGTACGTACCACCGCGGTGTGGCCACCACGATGGACAACGCGCGATGTGGCGTGTAGCGCACGCCCTTCACCCGGACTGATAAACCAGGCTGAAATGGCCGACAGCACCCAGTGGCTGGGCAATGCCGCCAGTGCGGTTGTCGCCGCCATGCCGATCTGCAGTCCGCCCTGCATGTGACCGACACGATTGCCAATATGTGGACCGTTGTCGACCCGACAATAGGCGCCGCTGGCCGTCTCCGCGGGTCGCATTCCCCATAATTCACGCAGAAAACCGCGCGGCGAACCACTGCGGGCCAGGGCTGTCTCCGTGCGCAACAGCAGGCCACGCTCGGCGACGTTCAGCTCATCTTCGGCCAGCGGCAACGCGCCCTCATGCACCGCACTGGTAATCGGGTGCATGGTCACCCCCGGCGGTGGATTCAAGACCATGAAAGCACCGCTGCCAAACAGCGCGCGGCTGCCGCCGGCGTCGAGACTCACGCGGCTTAAACCCTGTTGACCGCGCGCACCATCGAAAAAGCTATCAAACTCGCTGCGCGCAGTGAGCGGCCCACGTAAAGGCGCGCCGGTGAACTGCAGATGCAGGCTCACGGTGGCCAATCGTTGCGCGGGAGTCAGATTGGCGCGCACCACACTGGCCGCCGCCACATCGGCGAGCAAGGCCACGACCGCGAGATTGTTACTACCGTCGACATCCTCGCAGTGCGCACCCTCGTCGAGGCTGGTCATCACACGTTGGGGCGTGATGTTGTGATATTGCACGCCGAGAAAGTTGCCGGAGAAATGAAAGCCCGGTGTGCGGTTCAGGGCGAGTGCGGTGAGCACCCGGCGGCGGATGTCGTGCATGGCTGCATTTTATTGGGAGTGCGGTTAAGGATAACCGCTCGCTGGCGATAGTTCGCCCCTGGCCACGGGTATCGAGGCGCCGCTCGCCGCGAACGTTTGTCCTGTGGGGACCCCAGCGTGCGCTACCGCTGTCGAGGGTTTCGGTCAGCGCCGTCAGGCTCTACCATCGTGCCCCTGTCCTTCAGTTCGAGAGCATGCCCCTATGTCCATTACCCTCACTTACCCACATCCACATGTCGCCCTGGTTGCCATCGACAACCAAGCCAAGCGCAACGCCATGAGCCGCGCCGATATGAAAGACCTGGTCGCGGTATGGGACGAGCTCGAACATTCCGAGGTGCGCGCCATCGTGCTGACCGGCGCCGGTGACAAAGCGTTTTGTGCCGGAGCGGACGTCAGCGGCGATTTGAGTGCCAGCGAAGAAATGGCGCGCATGATCAACCGCGCGCTGCTGAAAACTTCGTCCTATCCCAAACCGATCATCGCTGCGGTCAACGGGGTATGCGCCGGTGGTGGTGTGGAGCTGATGTTGTCCTGTGATATCCGTGTCGCCGCCAGCCACGCCAAGTTCGGGCTGCCAGAAGTGAAATGGGCCATCTATCCGTTTGGTGGCGCGACCGCCAAACTGGTTCACCAGATCGGTTTTGTGCACGCCATGAAACTGCTGCTGACGGCAGAGATGGTCGAGGCCTCCGAAGCGGCGCGCATCGGTCTCATCAATGAAGTGGTGGCCGCCGATCAGGTCCTGCCGCGGGCACTCGCCATCGCTGAATTGATCGCGGCCAACAGCCCGGTGGCGGTGCAGGCAGTCAAGCGCCACATCACCGCCTGCAGCGCCCAGGCAGCACTCGCCCAGGAAGCCGCTGAACAAGCCCTCGGCGATCAGGTTCGCGCCAGTAAGGACTTCGGCGAAGGGGTCGCCGCGTTCCGTGAGAAACGCGCACCGCAATACAAATAACTGCGGGCGGCGATCCTCGGCGGGGCAGCGCAGCAGGCCGGTGTCGTGTGATTTTACGCGGCACAAACGCCCACCCACTCCAGCGCCCGCGCGGGAGACTGTCCGCACTTCTGACCAGCGAGCGCCGGACCGACCGTCCGCAAGGACGGGCATAATGCCTATCTGTCCCTGTTCGAGACCCGGGTGCTAATGGACTCCATCGCAAAACTGCTGGCGGAAGTTCCGCTGTTCGCCCTGTTAAACGATGAACAGCGGGCCTTTCTGGCCGCACGGGTCCGCATGGTGCGCGTCGAAGCGGGCGCGCTGCTGTTCCAGTACGGCGACCCCGGACACTCTATGTATGTGGTCAAAGCCGGCCACGTCGAGTTGTCACTGAAGACTAAAACCGGCGAAACCATGGTGCTGGCGTGCCTCACCGATCATGATTTTTTCGGTGAAGTTTCGCTCATGGATAGCGGGCCACGGACAGCCACGGTGCGGGCACTGGATACCGTCGAGTTGCTGGAAGTTGATCGTCTCGATCTGGATGAACTGTTCCGCTTGCAGCCGGGTGCGGCGCTGCATCTGTTAGCGGCCACCGGCGGCCGTTTGCGACACGCCACGCAGCTGCTGCGCAATGCCAGCACCCGCAACCCCAACGAAGATCTTGCAGATCGCCGCACAGCCCTGGTCAAGCTCACCGACTGGATCGCGAAGTTCGCCGGCAGCCTGCTGTTCCTGGGTTTACACCTGGTGTTCTTTGCCGCGTGGCTGGGCTGGAACGTCGCCACGCCGGCGGCGCAGCACTTCGATAACTTTCCGTTTGGCTTTCTAACCCTGGTCGTGTCGCTAGAAACCATCCTGATCTCGGTGTTTGTATTGCTCAGCCAGAATCGCCAGGCGGAACGAGACCGTGTGCGCAATGACATCGAATACGACATCAATCTGAAATCCGAGATGCAGATCGCCCATATGCACGAAAAAGTCGACGATAACTACGCCGCTTTTCAAGACCGCCTGGCGCGTGTGGAGATGAAGCTGGATGCGCTCTCCACGCATCTGCGGGTCGACACTGAACCCGCCAGGACAGCGCGGCCGTAGACGACAGCCACGCGCTCAGCGGCTTCAGGCGTTTAAGAAATTCCTGAGGCTGCCGCTCTTTAGCCAACATTGACCCCAGCACAGCGCTGGGAGAAGGAGTTGAGCATGGGGCTGGAATCACTCGCACGGGGCACACACGACGAATTCATTCGTCGCTTCCTCGAACACTGTCATCGTAAACATGTGCCGTCGAAGAGCATCATCATCCGCCAGGGCGAACCGTCGCGGGATCTGTACTACATACTCAGCGGCTCCGTGACGGTACGCATCGAGGATCAGGACGGCCACGAACTGGTGCTCGCTTACCTCAATCCCGGTGAGTTTTTTGGCGAAATCGGTCTGTTTGGCGACGACGGGCAGCGCACCGCCGTGGTCCGTGCCAAGAGTCCGTGTGAAATCGCCCAAATCAGCTACGACCGTCTTAAAGCCACCCCGTCGCTGTTTCCCGATCTGGTCTACATCATCGCAGCCCAGCTCGCCCAGCGCCTGCGCAAGATGGATCAGAAAATTGGCGACCTGGCTTTCCTCGACGTCGCTGGGCGGGTAGCCCATACCTTGCGCGATCTGTGCAAGGAACCGGGTGCCATGACCCATCCCGACGGCATGCTGGTGAGGGTTACACGGCTCGAATTGGGGGACATTGTTGGCGCTTCGCGCGAAATGGTCGGGCGTGTTTTAAATCTTCTCGAAGAACAAGGCCTGATCAGTGTCGACGGCAAATCAATCGTGGTCTACGGCAAACGCGAACCGCCAGGGGTTCGTCCGGTGCAAGCCACGATGTGTGCACCTGCATCACGCTGAGACAACCACAGAGCCGGTGCCGATCCGGCCCGACCCTCAGCAGCCCGAGCCCGCAGCCGCACTACAGTTCTCGATTCCGCGCGAGGGGGCGGTTATGCTCGGCTGCAGCCAAGCGGAGTCGAACGATGTCGAGCGAGACCATCATCGGTGATACGCCAATCTGCACGAGCTTTTGTGCTATCGATGATTCCGAAACCGGTTTGATCGAACGTCGTTTATCCAGCCGCAAATCGCCGGGCTGAAAGCCTCGCGGCTTATATCGCGATAAACGAATTCAGTTGCAATCAATCGGATTCCGATGGCATTAATTTCGGCTCCTAGCCCATGAGTCCCAGCCCGCAATCCTCCCTGATTTACGCCCTGGCCCGCATCGGGTTGTCAAAAACCTTGTTGGCAACCAAAGCCCACGACCGTTATCTGGTACACCGTCTCGAGCGACACGATGAGCGGTTGACCTTACTGAAAGTCGGCGAGCTCAAGGCGACCGGGGCACCAATCATTGGCCGCGTGAGCCGACCAGAACCTGCCCTGCCACTGGCATGGCATGAATCGCTGACTTTCTACGGCCGCTGGTACGACGAACTTGCGCCGGCTGATCCGACCTACGCTTTGCGCGTCAAAATCGCGCAATCACCACAGGCGACTTTGCTCACGCAAATCCAGCGCGACGATCGGTATGGTCTGGTCGGCACCTATTACTCGGTCTTTCCAGCCATCATGGAAGGCAAGCAGCGCATTCCGCTGATCCTGCTGGACACCAAGCTGGGTGATGACTACAGCCTGCCCGTCATTCTGCCCGACAGCGTGGACCACAAGAGCTACAGTGAAATGGAATCTTTATTGCGTCTGATGTTGCGCATCGAACAACAACGCGAGCAGGCATCTGCGAGCACGCCCAGCGCGATAGACATGAGCGACCGGCGGTAGCCTCGGTCAGATCCTTATGCGGCGGACAAAGGTCAGATTTTCGCGGCCAGCAGCTCGCCAGTGCGGAACATTTCCACCAGTTTGAACTTCTGCAATTTGCCCGACGCGGTGGCCGGTATGGCCGTTAGCGCATACCACTGACTCGGCACTTTGTGGCGCGCGAGGCGCGCTGCAACGTATTCGCGCAGGGCCTCGCCGCTGGCCACCGCCTCCGTCTTGAAGCGCACAACCGCGCCGACCTGTTCCCCCCAATACTCGTCGGGAAGGC
>JANOXY010000287.1:0-1542 GCA_031418675.1 Pseudomonadota bacterium | reverse complement strand
TATCCACGAAAGTCGAACCCGGCACCGGTTGGAACGCGTGTTCCACGACCACCGAGGCTGTGATTTTTTGGCACAGCCCTGGTCAGTTAGCCAGCCTGGCGCTAATTTAATTGCTGGCGTGTTTATCAAACAGGAAGTTCGCGGAAAAATGCAGGTCATGGCTGACACACTGTTCGACAAGGGGGATCCCGAACTTCCGCCAGCAGAGACCGCGCAGGCAGGGGTAGGGGGCAAACCGCGGCTGCGCAAGCCGTTCCGGCAGCAGAAAGAGATGCACTATGCGACTCTGGACGAGATGCTCGACAGCGAGCACCCGGTGCGAGCCGTGTGGGAACTGGTGCAGGGCCTGGACTTGTCCGCCTGGCTGCGGGATGTCAAAGCGGTGGAGGGCGTTTGTGGCCGCAATGGCACCGACCCGCGACTGCTGTTGGCGTTGTGGGTGTACGCCACCGTCCAGGGCGTGGCGAGCGCTCGCGAATTGGCCCGGCAGTGCGAGCACCATACGCCTTACCAGTGGTTGTGCGGCGGCGTGACGGTCAATTATCACTTGTTGGCCGACTTTCGCAGCCAAGGCGATTCGAAGTTGGACGAGTTGCTGACGCAGGTGGTGGCCGGCCTTTTGGATCAAAAGTTGGTGACGCTGCATCGCGTGTCTCAAGACGGCATGCGGGTGCGGGCGAGCGCCGGCCGTAGTTCGTTTCGCTCTCGCAGGCGGTTGGAAGAATGTCGGACAGAAGCCCGCCAGCAGGTGGAAGTGCTCAAGCAGTTGGCCGATGCCGACCCGCAAGAGTTGAGTGCGCGTCAAAAGGCTGCGCGGGAACGTGCGGAGCGCGAGCGGCAGTCCCGCGTGCGGAAGGCGATGGAAGCTTGCGAGGACGTGGAGCAGAAGCGTCATGAGAGCCGTTCGCGGCATAAATCCAAGCCGGCCCTGGGTTCCACGACCGACCCAGACGCACGGGTGATGAAGATGGCCGACGGCGGTTACCGGCCGGCCTACAACGTGCAATTTGCGACGGACGTGGCCAGCGGCATCATTGTGGGCGTGGACGTGGTCAACGCCGGCAGCGATAACGGCCAAATGGCCCCGATGGTCGATCAAGTCCGAAAGCGTTACGGAGTTTCGCCCCAAAACTTCCTGGTCGATGGCGGTTTCGCCAGCTTGCCGGACATCGAACATGTGGAGACCGATCACCGATGTGCCGTGTACATGCCGATCAAAGATGAAAACAAGAAACTGGCTGCCGGCGAAGACCCTTATGCCCGTGGCCGTAGCGATACCGACGCGGTGGCCGGTTGGCGCACCCGCATGCAAAGCGCCGCGGCCAAGGCGATCTACAAGCTGCGGGCACAATCGGCCGAATGGGTGAACGCCATCTGCCGCAATCGCAACTTGCAACGCATGCCGGTTCGAGGATTAAAACGCACCCGAGCGATCGGCCTACTGCACGCGCTGACCCACAATCTACTGCGGTCGCAGCGGTTGGAAGTCAAACCGGGGTAAAACCAGGCCAGGGGCGGCCTCCAGCGATCGCCCAGATTACC
>JANOXY010000286.1:0-6741 GCA_031418675.1 Pseudomonadota bacterium | reverse complement strand
GTCTTCCGCGGCCGCTACGTGGCGGCGCCCCCGGTCACCGAGTTTCCCAATGCCGAGCGTCTGAACGAGCTCATGATCGTTGGCCCGATTACGGTGCGCAGCGCCTGCAGCCATCACATGTGTCCGATCCTTGGTCGCCTGTGGATCGGTCTCATGCCAAACGAACACTCCAATCTGATCGGCCTGTCGAAATACTCCCGGCTGGCGGAATGGATCATGTCGCGCCCCCAGATCCAGGAAGAGGCCATCACCCAGATGGCCGACCTGTTGATGAACAAAGTCAGTCCCGATGGACTGGCAGTGGTGATGGAAGCCGATCATCTATGCATGCAATGGCGCGGCGTGAAGGATAACGAGACCAAGATGGTCAACAGCGTGATGCGAGGTTCCTTCCTTAAGGATGCCAACCTGCGTCGCGAATTTCTCTCGCTGATAAACATCAATAAGTGAGTTCACCATGCTTGTTCGCCTGCTGTACGCCAGCCTTCCCGCCTCTCCATTGACCGCCAGCGTCATCGATACCATTTTGGCGCAATCTCAGGACAGCAATCAGAGCAAGGGCATCACCGGCATACTGTGTTTCAGTGACGACCTGTTTTTGCAGGTGTTAGAGGGGGGCCGGGATACGGTCTGTGAGTTATTCAACGCCATCGTGCGCGACGATAGACATAAAAATGTTCGTATCCTGTGTTACGACGAGATCCCGGAGCGTCGTTTTGGTGGCTGGACCATGGGCCAGGTGAACATCGCGCGCATCAATCCGTCCTTACTGCTCAAGTATTCGGTCAAGGCCAAGCTCGATCCGTTCAATTGTTCGGGGCGTGCTTCCATGGCGCTCCTGGACGAACTGATCGCGACGGCCTCGGTCGTGGGTCGTAACGCTTAGGACCCCGGTCAATATTATTTCGTCAACACCGAGGGTGATGGTGAGCGGTTGTGGCAAGGCGCGTTTCGCTGGCAATAGCGGGGCTATTGCCAAGAAATGCAACGCCGCCACGGCCGTTCACGAGCAGCCGAATGTAGAAATAATTTGACCAGGGTCCTTAGGCCACGCTGACGCGCCTGGTTCAGGCGGCCAGGTCGTAAAGCTCCATGACATTGTTGCGGCAGATATCTGCGCGCTGCTGAGCAGTCAGGTGAACACACTGCTCGGCGAGCACCGCCTGGGAGTAGGGCCAGGTCGAGTCTGAGTGGGGGAAATCGTTGGCCCACATCAAGCGCTTGCTATTGACCATGTCGGCGGTGCGGAACGCGACGTAGTCATCCTGGAAGGTCATGTAGATGTGTTCCATGAAATACTCGCTGGGCATTTTTTGCAGCTCGGGGCATTTCATCCAGTAGCGATGCCGCGCATAGGCATGGTCCATGCGATACATGAAATGCGGTGCCCAGCCGGCGTCGGCTTCCACACACACCACTTTTAGACCGGGGTTACGTTCAAACACACCGGAAAACACCATCATGCCCATGATGTCCTGGCAGCCACGGATGATGGCCATGAACATATTGATGCGTGGTCCACGGGCGCCAGAACCAAAGGCATCGCTCTTGCCGGTCAGGATATGAAAGGACAGCGGCAGGCGCAGATCGATGGCGGTCTGCCAGAAACGATCGTATTCGGGCGAGTCGTAATCGAGGTAAGCGGGCACACCACTCATCATCACCCCGGCAAAACCCTGCTTCTTGATCTCATGCAGGTCAGCAATCGCTTCGTCGATGGAACTCATGGCGATCTGAGCCAGGGGAATGATGCGAGCGCGATCTTCCGCGGCGTAGTCCAGCAGCCAACGGTTATAGGCTTTCATGCACGCGCGCTTATATGCAAAATCCGGGTGGTTGCACAGCACCATGCCAACACTGGGATAGATGACCTCGGCAGCAATCTGGTCGCGCTCTTGATCGGCCACACGATATTTAGCATCCCAGCCGCTGCGATGCAGTGTGTCGAAACGTGCACCTGACAGCTTGATCTCTGCGGGTGCCTTGCCGGCTGCAGCGACCAGGCCCATGGGGATCGGGTCGTTCATGCCGTTAATCACGTAAATATCCCCGACACCCTCTTTGTAGAGGATGTGTGGTGCGGTGTCGCGATACTTGGGATCAATGTAATCGATGTAGCAGTTGGGCGGCTCCGTGATATGTGAGTCAGCGGAAATCGGTCGAAGGTCCATGGTCTGTGCCCTGTGTGATGGCGGTCTTGCGCGCGCGGTTTCGGTATTAGAAGAACAAGCGGTGGGGTATTGCAAGGTGTCAAAGTGACGTGGGCAAATGTGGCGATCAACGCGCAGCGATGGGAGCGATTAATTTAATCCCCGGCCCGTCGCTGTGATTCCTATCGTGTAGCGCGCGCCTGTGACCGAGTTTTTCGCCTGACCGAGAGTATTTCCGGAGATATGAGTAACGCTTTTTGTTCGCCATGGGCTAATCACGAAAGAATTGAATCGCGTGGAAATTCATCCTGATCCCGATGGGCTGCATCGGCGGCGCTTGCCTGCGCAGCGACCCAAGATCACGCACAAGCGACAGCGACGATCTTGGTTGGTGCTGCGCTGGCTGCTGAAGGGCGTGGCTGGGATGCTGGTACTGGCGGTGATGCTGACGGCCAGCTTGCGCTGGTGCAATCCGACCACCAGCGCCTTCATGTTGGCTGCACGGTTGCGCGCAACACTCGCCCACGATCGCGAATTTACTATCGTCCAGCGCTGGATGCCGGTGGCTGCCTTATCCCCCTGGGCAGGTGTTGCAGTCATCGCGGCGGAAGATCAAAATTTTCGCCGACATCATGGTTTCGACCTGGCCGCGGTACGCGCTGCAGTGGCAGCCCGTCAACACGGCGCGGCACTGCGTGGTGCAAGTACGCTATCTCAGCAATTGGCCAAGAATCTATTCCTGTGGTCGGGGCGCAGCTGGCTGCGCAAAGCCTGCGAAGCGTGGTTTACGTTATGGATAGAAATCCTGCTCGACAAACAGCGCATCCTCGAACTCTATCTCAACGTGGTTGAGTTCGGGCCCGGGGTGTACGGGGTTGAAGCTGCCAGCCAGCGCTTTTTTGGCCACGGTGCAGCAACGCTCAGCGCCGATGAAGCCGCCGCGCTGGCCGCTGTGTTGCCGAGTCCGCGGCGTTACAGTGTGATCTCGCCGTCGTTGTATGTGCAGGCGCGTCGGCGCTGGATACTCGCGCAAATGCGACAGCTCGGTGGCCGGGCAGTGATGGATGATTTACTGCGGTAATTTCAGTGCTCGGCTGTCAGCATCCGGCAGGCCGCAACTAATCGGCCGTTATTTTTCGAACCGCCGCCGCGGGTGTGCAGTACACATCAAATGGTGAAGGAAACAAGCCCACGGGCCGGCACGCACTGGTGCGGCGAAGCTCGCTTGTTTAAGCCTGGTTAGCCTGTCCCAGGCGCCGCGCTTCTTCGTCGAATACCACCGCCACACGGCCGATGGCGCGCCGCGCCAGTACATCCTCCATCGCCTGATGCACATGCGCCAGCGGATAGGTGATATCGACCACCGGATTGATATGACCCGCGACAAACCAGGTGAACAACTTGTCCATATTGGCGCGCATTCGATCTTCGTAGACATAACGCATGTCGTTGGGACTCCAGCCGTAATAGAGGCCCATGTTGAGTCCGCACACGATGAGGTTTTTCACCAGCAACAGATTAGCTGGGATCTGCGGGATGTCACCACCAGCAAAACCGACGGGCATGATGCGCGCTTCGGGCGCCATGCAGCGCAGCGATTGCATGAATACATCGCCACCGACCGGGTCATACACCGCGTCCACACCACGGCCCTGGGTCAGGGCCAGAACTTCGTCGCGGAATTCCTGCTCGCGATAATTGATGACGTGGTCGGCACCATGGGCACGGGCCAGGGCCAGCTTGGCCGTTGAGCCGGCCGTGGCAATGACGGTGGCGCCGAGAATCTTGCCGATCTCAACGGCTGCGATACCCACACCACCACTGGCGCCATGGACTAATAGTGTTTGGCCGGCCTGCACGTTCAACAAATGGGCCCAGGTGAGTGCGGCCGCCGAAGTTGCGTAGGAATTGGTGAAGGCGATAGCACGCGCAAAAGACAATCCGTCGGGAATGGCAAATACATTCACTTCCCGCGCAACGGCACGCTCCGCCAATCCGCCCCAATCCAGCACCGCGCATACCCGGGCGCCAATCTTGAAGCGCCGAGCCTGCGCGCCAGTTGCAATAACAACACCGGCAACTTCAGTACCGGGTGTAAAGGGTAGCGGTGGCTTACGTTGGTATTTGCCTTGCACTACCAGACTCGTGGCAAAACTGACGCCCGCTGCCTGGATCTGGATCAGGACGTCCCGTGGCCCAAGGCTTGGTGCCGGTAGTTCAACGAGCGCGAGTTGGTCAAAGGTCGTCCATTGGGTGACGAGCAGGCCTTGCATGGGTGTCTCCGTAATCCAGAAAGCGCGGACCCGAGGGTGGTCCGATCGCTTGAGCATTATGCACCGTGCTCAAACACACGAGCAGCGGCCGCGTCCAGGCGCAATGACGCCTGCAGTAGCACCGACTATCGGGACTGGAGCGGGCTGGCAGCAGAAGTTTCCACCTGACGTTTGTCGTCACTCGGCGACAAAATTGGGCACTTTTTAGCGCTGGGCGGTCCCCGCCTGGCCCGCGGCGCCTACTCACCGTGAACCATTACCGCCTGCAGCTGTGAGGGCCATCACAAGCGCGCAGCACATGGACCACGGATCGGTCACAGACCACGACAACGCGACCGCGAGCGCGGTGGTTGGCATGAGGCTTGCCCTTAGCTACTCACAAAACCCGAGACTACGGGTAGGAGTCAGGACCATGAACGAGCGTCTCATCAGCAATCCGTCCCGCAATAACGATGCACGTAAGGCCACTGCCGAACAGGGTTATGCCAGCGCCGAACAGCATCAGCACAGCGCAGACTGCGCAGCCGCACCGCGCAAATGTGCGCTCGATACCGGCGCACGCGGATGGCGCTACGTGTATCAAACCCACTAAGCCGGTGCTAATGCGCTAGACCCACGCGCACATCTGAAAGCCTGAACACAATCGCGCCCAGCGCGTCGCTCGGGCGCAACCCAGCACTGCGCACAATTCCGCCTGCCCCTGGCCGCGCGATTGCCGCCCGACGATCGTCACGCTACTCTGCCAACCCCGTCTTCTTTGTCAGCCGAGAATGGTTACGACTTCCCCTATGCGCTGGCTGGTGTTGTTTGGCGTATGGGTTATCTACTTCACGTTCGGTCTGGTGGTCACCAGTCTCGCTCCCCTGGTCAAACTGATAGAACACGACCTCGGCATGAGCCACGCCCAGATGGGCACCGTGATGGGCGCATGGCAACTGGTCTACATTGCAGCGGCGCTACCTTGCGGCATTCTTCTTGATAGGCTGGGCTCACGCTGGGCGCTATTGCTGGGCGCGTTATGTGTGGCGGCATCGTCCTATGGCCGCGGTCAGGCAGATTCCTTTTATGGTCTGTTGCTGGCCGTCATGCTGTTTGGCATCGGCGGGCCGATCATCTCGGCTGGTGCACCAAAGGTCATCGCACGCTGGTTTCAGGGACAGAGCCGGGGTTTAGCCATGGGGGTCTATGTCACGGGTCCCGCGGTTGGCGGGGTTGTGTCGCTGACCTTCACCCATGGTTGGTTGCTGCCGCTCTTTGAGCAGGACTGGCGCCGCATCCTAATGTTGTGGGCGGCGCTGGCGGCACTCTCCGGCGTGTTGTGGTGGGGTCTGGCGTCGCTGCCCGGGATCCGCGAGGTTACCGACGAGCGACAGGATTCAACCCATACGCCCCATAGCCAGGTCTTGCTGGGTTTGCTGGCGCGCCCCGCCGTGCGCCTGTTGCTCAGCATGGCGGTAGGCGTATTTCTAATCGGTCACGCGCTGAACGGCTGGTTGCCTGAAATGCTGGTCCACGGCGGCATGTCGGCGGTGGAGGCGGGTTATTGGTCTGCGATCCCCACTCTCATCGGCATCATCGGTTCGCTTTCCATACCGCGGCTGGCGATTCCAGCGCGACGCTTTACCATCCTCACGGCGCTATGCAGCGCACTGCTGCTCGCCAGCTTGTTATTGCATTTCACTTCGCCGGCGCTGTTGTTACCGGGTCTTATCCTGCAGGGCATTGCGCGCTCTACGGTGACCACCGTGCTGGTGCTGATCCTGGTCGAGTTGCCGGAGATCGGCATGCGCAATGCAGGTATTGCTACCGGCCTGTTTTTTGGCGCCGGTGAGATCGGTGGCATGCTCGGGCCTTTGATACTCGGGGTGTTGTACGATGCCACCCACGGCTTTGAGCTTGGTTTGATGCTGTTCACCTTGATTGCCTTGGGCTTGCTGGCAGGTGTGCGGCGCTTACGCATGCACACCTTGCCCAGCGCTGGTGGAGCCTTATGAACTTCCTGCAACTATCACCCTGCGAGCGTCAATATGCCGTCGAACAGCTGCTGGCGCGTTATGTGCAATGCATAGACGACGATCGGCTCGAAGCGTGGCCTGATTTTTTCGCCGCACAATGTGAGTATCGCATCGTGGCGCGCGAGAATGCCGAGCGCGGTTTATCACTCGCAGCATTTTCCTGCGACAGCCATGGCATGCTGGTTGATCGCGTGATCTCGCTGCGCCATGCCAACATCTATGAGCCCCATCGTTATCGGCATCTGGTCAGCAGTACGGTGCTTGACGCCGTTAACGCCGACAGCGTGCAGGCACGTAGCCACT
>JANOXY010000285.1:0-2807 GCA_031418675.1 Pseudomonadota bacterium | reverse complement strand
GCCGGCGTGAAGTCGGCGGCGCGGTAAACGTATTCGGTGATGGCATTGATGGCGGCAATGCCCACCGAGCGGCTACCGTCATCGTGACCCAAGACATAACGGGCAAAATCGATGGCCGCCGCACCGCGTAGCCTGTCGGCCAGAAAGCGTGCCGCCATGTCAGCTTGACTGTCACCCAGCCACGCGTAGTACATGCCCGCGCAACCGTCCTCAAGCGTGATCAAACCAAATTCCGGGTCACCGTCTTGGCTCGGGTGAGGATCGGTGATCAGCGCCTCGGCCACCCTCGGCAGCGGTAACGCAGCGGCTGCCTGTGCAGCCATCGCAAAAAGTTGTGTGCGTATATTCATGCTTGTGTAATGGCGAGCCAGGCTATCGATTGTGTGATGGACCGTGACAGGGGAATCGCTAGCATCTTGGCCTGCGCACTCGTGTTCGGAAGGGCGGTCCATGTTAAGGCCGCAGCCGGCTGCTTCAAGCGCCGCTGCGAGTTCGCACCAAAGAAATCCGATAACAATCTCTTGAGGGGAGCACGCACGATGACCTTGACTCGCAAGCTATGGGCGGCGCTATTGCTGACCACCGCCTGGCAGGTGCACGCCGGTGTCACCATGGTCGACGACAAACTGCTGAGTGTCGATGGCGATGGTGCGAACTGGCCAGCCTACGGCCGCAATTTTTCTGAACAGCGTTACAGTCCACTGGATCAGATCAATACTGACACCGTCAAACGCCTGGGCGTGGACTGGGTGATGGAACTGCCCAATGATCGCTCTCTGACCGCAACGCCACTGGTGGTCGATGGCGTGTTGTATTTCACCGGGTCCTTCAGTGTGGCCCGCGCGGTGGATGCCAGGACCGGCAAGCTGCTGTGGGAATACGACCCCAAGACCATCGAACATGCCGGTGATCGCCTGCGCATCATGTGGGACTCCAATCGTGGCCCGGCCTATTACAAAGGCAAGTTGATCATTTCGACCATTGATGGCCGTCTGGTGGCCCTCGATGCCAAGACCGGCAAGATGTTGTGGGAGACCATGACCATCGATCCGCGTCGTTCTTATTACATCACCGGCGCGCCGAAAGTTTTTAAAGACAAGGTGCTGATCGGTAACGGCGGCACTGAGCACGAAGCCGCACGCGGTTACGTGACGGCCTATGACATCGAAACCGGCAAGCAGGCCTGGCGTTTCTGGATCGTGCCGGGTAATCCGGCCGACGGCTTCGAAAACAAGGCCATGGAAATGGCGGCCAAGACCTGGACCGGCGAATGGTGGAAACATGGTGGCGGTGGTAACGCCTGGAACGGTTTTACCTTCGACCCGGAATTCAACACCGTCTACATCGGCACCGGTAACGGTTCGCCGTGGAATCAGAAAATCAGAAGCCCCGGCGGTGGTGACAATCTTTTCCTGTGTTCGATCGTCGCACTCGATGCCGATAGTGGCGAATACAAGTGGCACTACCAGACCAACCCCGGTGAGACCTGGGACTACAACTCCAACATGGACATCGTGCTGGCCGATCTGAAATACGGCAGTCAGATGGTCAAGGCCCTGATGCACGCGCCCAAGAATGGCTTTTTTTATGTCATTAATCGCGCCAACGGCGAGCTCCTGTCGGCTGAAAAAATTGGCAAGGTCACCTGGGCCGAACGTATTGATCTCAAGACCGGCCGGCCGGTGGAAGTGAAGGGCGCACGTTACGAAGATGGCGAAGAAACCGTGTGGCCCAGCCCTTTCGGAGCGCACAGTTGGCATGCGATGTCCTATAACCCCAACACCGGTTTGGTGTACATCCCCACCATCGAGATGCCCGGCGTGTTTAACGACAAAGGCATCGATGCCAAGACCTGGAAGTCGCCACACTTCTACGCCTCGGTGGGTGTGAAATTTGGTGACGATGATGCACCGGCGGACTATGGCACGGCCTTCCTGCAGGCTTGGGATCCGATTAATCAGAAGCAGGTGTGGAAACAACCGGCGCCGCCGCAGTGGAATGCCGGCACCATGACCACCAAGGGCAACCTGGTATTCGAGGGTTTTGCCGACGGCACTTTTAACGTCTTTAACGCCACCACTGGCGAGAAGCTGTGGTCGGTCAACGTCGGGGTCGGTGTGTCGGCGCCTCCTGTGACCTATGCCATAGACGGCAAACAGTATGTGTCGCTGCTGACCGGCTGGGGGGGTGCGGGCCTGATCTCCGGTTCACTCGCCAGCCAGCACGGCTGGAAATATAAAGTCCATCCGCGGCGGCTGGTGACCTTTGCCTTGGACGGCAAGCTGTCACTGCCGGTGTCGCCGCCGCCCACACAAGCCAAGCCGGTCGACCTGCCCGATTTTAAGATCGATGCGCAACTCGCGGACTCCGGCAAAGAGGTTTATTCCCACTCCTGCTTCTTGTGCCACGGTGGTGGCGCAGTATCGGGTGGTTATGCGCCCGATCTGCGCGAATCGCCGATAGCGCAGTCGCGCGAGGCCTTCAAGCAGGTTGTGGTCGAGGGCGTGCGCTTGCCCATGGGCATGCCGCGTTTCACCGATTTCACCGACAAAGAAATCGACGGTCTCATGCACTATCTGCGCGCCATGGCGCGCAGCGCGGTGCTGGCGCAGACTGCCAAGAAGTAGCACCTGCTTATAGCCCAAGCGCCGGCGTCCGTCGGTGCTTGGGGGTCGAGGATGACATGGCGCGGAAAGCCTTTATCAAGGGCGCGGCGCTGGGCGGTGTGGGAAAAAAAAAACAACAAAAAAAAATTTGTGTAAACCAACAGTATGTTGGGATTTATTAGGAAAATTAGCAACCCCCCC
>JANOXY010000284.1:0-10587 GCA_031418675.1 Pseudomonadota bacterium | reverse complement strand
CTTCGGCGGGCTCGAACTCAAAACGATTCTGCACAACGACAGCGACGGTCTGTGGCTCTCCTTCATCACCCTCCGCCAAGTGGCCCGCGCTCTGTGCTTGATCGTCTTCGGAATTGCCGTTGCGCTCAGTTGGGTCGTCGTCATAGTCATACTGTGGCGTATTGAACTCGTCCAAATCATGGGCGCCTGTCTGGTGGGCTTGCGGGGCGAGTGCCTCGTTGCCAGGCTCGATCACGTCCTCTATCAACACGGCTGCTGCTGCGATCTCAATACCCTGGGACTGATCGCGCTGGCCCCGGTTGCCAGAATCGTCGCCAGGCGATTGTTCGCTGCTGGTCGCCGGTTGTTCACCAGTCACCGTGGCACTTTGCTCCCGTCCGCCACGGCCGCGGCCTCTACTGCGACGGCGTTCGCTGCCACCTTCTCGGGTCGGCGCTTCACGGTTTGCGCTCTCCCGATCAACGGCTTCGGGCGCGTTCGGCTCACGGTTGGCGTTGCCCGTTCCGCGGTTACCACCGTCGCGGCCGGCGCGTTCGCGAGGCCCAGACTCCCGCTGCCCGCCATCACGATTGCCGGCGTCGCGACTGTTTCTGTCACGACTCGCGCCATCGCGCGTGGCGGGCTCACGGTTTGCTGACTGTCCGCCACGGCGGTTGGCACCACCTCGTCCACGGCGGGCACCGTCTTGTCGGCCTTCCCGTTCGACGTCCCGACTGGTGTTGCGATTTCGATCCTCTCCGCCACCAAGCGGCGCGAGCGTTGCCGGCACGGGTGTGGCGGCAGTGTCGGCGGCACCAAACAGGCCACCAAACAACTTCGCGAAAAAACCTGCGCGTGGCGTGGCAGGTGCAGCGGGGATAGGCGGCTGCTCCGGGCGCGGCGTCGCGCGTACGACATCTTTAACCAAGGGCTGCTGGGGCGCTGGTAGCGGTTTGCTGCGCGCTACGTCCACCGTCGGGCTCTCGGTGTCGCTCACCATTTCGTAGGACTCGCCAAGTTTCATCTTGGGTAAATCCTGTTCGCGAAGGCGTTCAATCTCGAACCGTGGTGTCTCGAGGTTCTGATTGGGAATCAGCCAAATCTGCACTTCTTGACGCGCTTCGATACCCGTCACATCTTGACGCTTTTCGTTGAGCAGGAAGGTGGCGACATCGACCGGCACCTGGGCGCGGACCATGACTGTCGCATCTTTCATTGCCTCTTCCTCGATCGACCGCAGGACGTCGAGCGCGGTGGACTTGATGCTGCGGATGGTGCCAACACCGTCGCAGCGTGGGCATATCTCGTGGCTAAATTCGATCAAGGACGGGCGCAAACGCTGGCGCGACATTTCCAGCAAGCCAAAACGCGAGATACGCCCAATCTGAACTCGAGCGCGGTCAGTCTGCACCGCGTCGCGCAGCATGGTTTCTACCGCGCGCTGATTCTTCGCCGACTGCATATCGATGAAATCAATGACTATCAGACCGCCCAGATCGCGCAAGCGCAATTGGCGGCCTATTTCGTGGGCAGCTTCGAGATTAGTACGCGTTGCTGTTTCCTCGATGTCGCCGCCCTGGGTGGCTTTCGCGGAATTGATATCGATAGTGATAAGCGCTTCTGTGGGCTCAATCACGATGGAGCCGCCGCTCGGCAGGCGGACCGAGCGTGCAAATGCGGAACCAATCTGCCCCTCGATCTGGTAGCGCGTGAATAGCGGTACGCTGTCTTCGTAGAGCTTGAGTTTGCCGATGTTCTGCGGCATTACCTGCTGCATGAACTCCTGGGCTTGTTCGTATAGTTTGCGGTCGTCGACCAGGATTTCGACGATATCGTTACGCAAATAGTCGCGGACGGCGCGGATGATGACGTTGCGGTCCTGGAATATCAAAAAGGGGGACTTCCGGCTTTCTGCGGCTTCGGAAATCGCTTTCCACAGCTGCATCAGGTAATCGAGGTCCCATTGAAGTTCCTCTGTGGATTTACCGACCCCGGCCGTGCGCAAGATGAGGCCCATGTTCTCCGGGATTTCCAGCCCCGACATGGCTTCACGTGCCTCGTCGCGGTCGTCACCTTCAATCTGGCGGGAAACGCCCCCGGCCCGGGGGTTGTTCGGCATGGCGACCAGGTAGCGGCCAGCGAGGCTAATGAAGGTTGTCAGCGCTGCACCTTTATTGCCGCGCTCTTCCTTTTCGACCTGGACGACCAGCTCCTGCCCTTCGGACAGCACGTCCTTAATGTTGACGCGGCCGCCATTGCTGGCGCTTTTGCCCTTGTCCTTGAAGTAGGATCGAGAGATTTCTTTCAGTGGCAGGAAGCCGTGTCGCTGCGCACCATAGTCGACGAAAGCCGCTTCGAGACTGGGCTCGATGCGTATGATTTTCGCCTTATAGATGTTTGATTTTTTCTGTTCTTGGCCTGTTGCTTCAATATCGAGGTCGTAGAGTTGTTGCCCATCGACCAATGCAACGCGCAGCTCTTCAGGCTGGGTCGCGTTGACCAGCATTCTTTTCATTGTCAAAAATCCCGTAGCGGGGTTTCAGGTGAGCGTACGATTGGAACCGTCAAACGCAGTTCCGGCACCTGCGTGCTCGGACGTCGCCACACACTGGCGAACCCCAGCCGGCACCTGCACTACTGCCAGGGGCCGACGTCGATTGATACACTGCACGTGGAGTCAGAAACCACGGCCGCCGTTGCGCGGAACCCACATGGGACGACCCGGTCAGGTTGGTCGAGGCAGCGTTACGAAGCTGGATAAACGCTGTCGCTACCGTGCCGCCCCTGCAAATGCGAAACTGTGCCTGCGGGCAGAACGTCTGACTGGGTTGCTAAAATACTTCGAAGCCTAGCCGTAACTTCCCATATTTTGGGGCATTTCCGCTTCCCAATTCCGCTCCAAATCGATGCGGAAATCAGCACGGACTATAACAACCTTGAGCGTGCTCAGCAATCACGAACCCGAGACCAAGGGTGGGGGTACCCGCACCTCAGTCCGCGCCGAGACTATCACTGTCGAGCACGCCGGACGTCGCATCGACAATTTTTTACTGCAGTTGTTGAAACCGGCACCTAAAAGCCTGGTGTACAAACTGCTGCGTAGCGGGCAAGTGCGCGTGAACAGTGGGCGCTGCAAACCAGACTATCGTTTGTGTGTAGGAGACGTGCTCCGCATCCCGCCCGTTGTGCTGACGCTAGCTGGCGAGATTCACGTTCCGGAATCGCGATTAGCGCAATTGGCGGCCGCGATTTTGTACGAGGACGAACATTTCCTGATTGTGGACAAGCCCGCAGGCATGGCCAGCCACGGCGGCACTGGTGTGCCCTATGGCGCGATAGAGATTGCGCGCCGTTTGCGTCCCGAGATCGTGCGGTTAGATCTGGCTCACCGTCTGGATCGCGACACTTCCGGCTGCTTGATTTTGACCAAGCAGATGGGTGCGTTACGCAGTCTGCACACCGAGATCCGCGAACGGCAAATCGATAAGCGTTACTGGGCACTGGTGAACGGTCGTTTTCCGACTGACCTTAAATCGATAAACGCTACGCTACGTACCAGTCGCGAGCAGGATGCCGAGAAGCGCGCACGGGTAAAAGTTGATGGCAAGGCGTCCGAAACGATCATCGAAAATGTCGAGGCGGCCGGCCCCCATTCCCTGGTCATGATGCGTCTGGTAACCGGACGCATGCACCAAATCCGTGCTCACGCCCAGCACATCGGTCATTCGGTGGCGGGAGACCGACTCTACGGTGATGACCCATTCAACCAAGAAATGGCCGCGCGTGGTCTCAAGCGTCTGTTTTTACACGCCGCTTCGATCGGATTCGACGTCGGCGGGCGTCGCGTGGAAGTTGCCGCGCCGCTACCGTCGGATCTGATTCAATTGCTCAACGAGTTACGGGCGCCTCCGTGATCCGTTTAGTGGTTTTCGATTGGGATGGGACCCTCATGGACTCCGAGGCGCGGATCGTGACTGCCATGCAACAAGCGTTTCTAGCCCAGGGTGCCGCCGTGCCGAGCCGTAGCGCTGTCTGCGAGATCATCGGGCTTGATCTTGACCGAGCGGCGGCACTTCTCGGAACGGATTTAACGCCCGCACGGATCACGGCCATCGTGCGCGCCTACCGTCAGCGTTATGCGCAACTGCACGGGATTCCGACCCCACTGTTTGAAGGCGCGCGAGAGCTGCTGGCGCAGCTCGTCGAAGCAGGCTTTATGCTCGCCGTAGCGACGGGCAAAAGTCGTCGCGGTCTCGATCGGGCGATGGAAGAGAGTGGGGTAGCTGAGTTCTTCGCCACGACACGTTGTGGCGAGGAGGCAACCCCTAAGCCAGACCCGGCAATGCTGCGCGATATCTTGCTCGACCTCGATACCTCACCGACGGAAGCGCTAATGGTGGGTGACACGGTATACGATCTGATGATGGCCGCGGCTGCCCGGACCTACGCTGCCGCGGTGACCTATGGAGCTCACTCCCGGCAACGGCTTATTAACCTCGAACCGGCGCTCGTCATCGACACTCTGACGGATTTGCCGGCAGCGATCGCGCGGCTCGACCTCACCCGATAAACCGTCTGTAACAGGAGATCGCGCTCATGGGCTGGGACCAACCTGACAACACGCAGCCACCGGCGCCCAAGCCGGTCGATGACAGGTCCACCGATCTGGAGGGGCGCCTATTTGAGCGCATGTCGTTTGAGTTTCTGCGTGAACAGCGCGCGTCGCGGAGATGGGGGATCTTTTTTAAGTTGCTGGCGGTGCTCTACGTCACCGGATTCATGCTTCTATCGTTGCCTGGCGGCTGGAATCTGACCAATCTAGGGTCGAACAAGGTAACAGCGCTGGTTGATCTACAGGGCGTTATTGCCCATGGCAATCAAGCGAGTGCGGACAACGTCGTGGCGGGATTGCGCGCCGCGTTTGAAAACACTTCAACCGCCGGCGTAGTGTTGCGCATAAACAGCCCCGGCGGCAGCCCGGTGCAAGCTGGCTACATCAACGACGAAATCTACCGCTTACGCGAGAAATACCCGGCTATTCCGCTCTACGCCGTGGTCGAGGACCTGTGTGCATCGGGGGGATATTACGTGGCCGCTGCCGCCGACAAAATCTATGCGGACAAAGGCAGTTTGGTTGGGTCGATAGGCGTGCGTATGGATGGTTTCGGATTTGTTGATGGCATGCACAAGCTCGGCATCGAGCGGCGCCTGTTCACCGCCGGTGAAAATAAGGGTTTTCTGGACCCCTTTTCCAACCTCGACCCTGTGCACACCGAACACGTGCGCAAGCTCTTGGCGGATATACACCAGCAATTCATTAACACGGTTCTAAAAAAGAGACGCGTCAAAATCGGAGCTGATCCTGCGTTGTTTTCAGGCTTGGTGTGGACGGGTGAGCGCGCGCTGGAACTTGGATTGGTGGACGAACTCGGCTCGACTGGCATGGTTGCACGGGACGTGATCGGGGCAGAAAAAATTGTGGACTTCACGCCGCGCGACTATTCGGTAGAAGGACTCCTCAAGCGCACCGGGGTAT
Organism: Pseudomonadota bacterium; assembly: GCA_031418675.1. Classification (GTDB taxonomy): domain Bacteria; phylum Pseudomonadota; class Gammaproteobacteria; genus JADJYF01. The sequence continues at coordinate 5,072 of JANOXY010000284.1, read as the reverse complement.
CAATGCTCAATGAGGTAACGACTACCCGTGGGTGGTCATGGTGATTCAGCGAGGATGTCGAATCCAGCGCGCGACAACATGCCCACCAGGGCTATCAGTGGCAAACCGATCAAGGCGCTTGGATCATCGGAAGTCATCGATTCGAACAATGCAATTCCAAGGCCTTCACACTTAAAGCTCCCTGCGCAGTCGAGCGGATGCTCGCGATCGATATAGTTGCGGATCTGGCGTTCGTTGAGGTCGCGAAAACGGACATTCGTGGTGACCACCTGCAACTCATAGTGTTCGCGTGCGCAGTCCAGCACACACACGCTGGTCAGAAACTCCACGCGCTGTCCCGAGGCCATACTAAGTTGTTCGAACGCCCGCTCGGCGCTACCTGGCTTGCCTAGCGGATGGCCGTTGACGACCGCAAGCTGGTCACTACCGACGATGAGGGCGGTCGGGTAGTTGCCAGCAAGCGCCCGCGCTTTGGCCAAGGCCAGCCGGCGCACGAGATCCATCGCGGACTCGCCGGGTCGTCGTGATTCATCAATCTCAGGGGCTTGCCATTCAAAAGGGCAAGCAAGTCGTTCGAGCAAAGCGCGCCGATACGGTGAGGACGACGCAAGCACCAGACCCCGTGCCGGTCGTACAGAGTCCACATTCGAAGCTTGCTGCCCAAACATCGAAAGAGAGTGTTCTACCACGCTGATGTTTGGCCTATACTACCGCGCCCTCATGGCCAGCGAACTACCTGAAATCATCGAATGTCGCTTACTCGCGGCCGGAACAGGCGAGCTCAGTGGTACGGTCGAGGCGGTTCGCCTGACCCGCATCGCCGAACCTTACCGCGTCGCGGACGTCACTCAGGTCGAGCTCCGATGCACGGTGCGGGACGGAGACGGATACGACCTGCGAGGGCGGATATCGGCCCCATTGGAAGCGCGCTGTCAACGTTGCCTTGAGTGGATGTCATGGCCCGTTGACGTCGTGCTGGAGCTGGTGGCCCTCAACAAAGCGCCACTCGCACAGCACGATGAAGATGCGGACTGGATCGAACTTGCCGACGGCCTACTGCCGCTGCGGCAAATGCTGGAAGACGAAGTGCTGCTGAATTGTCCATTCGCCCCCTTACACGAGCTGGCGGATTGTGCGGCAGCCGATAGTGTTAGTGGGGCTGGGGTCGCTAGTGACCGAAAGCAGCCATTTGCGGGCTTGGCGGATCTGCTGAAGCACCGCGAACCTTAATCTAGACAGATGGAATATTTTGAAGCGGAGAGCGCATCATGGCAGTCCAACAGAACAAACCGACCCCCTCAAGTCGCGGGATGCGTCGCTCCCACGACCGTCTCAAGAGCCCCGCATTGTCGGAAGACCCGACTACCGGGGAAACCCATCTGCGTCATCACATCAGCGCCGACGGGTATTACCGCGGCAAGAAGGTCCTGGCGGACAAAGAATAAGTTGCTCGGTCACTCACGCGAAGCCCCTAGCCGGGCGTCGCGTCGGCCGGCGCGGCGCGCATTCCGCCTCAATTTTGCTCCAATAGACATTCGCGTTCCGTTGTGACGATTCGCATCGCGATCGATGCCATGGGTGGGGATCACGGTCCGGTCGTGACCGTCGCCGCCAGCGCCCGTGCACTGATGCGGCACGGTGATTTGGAACTCCTGCTGGTGGGCGACCAAGCGGCGCTGACGCGATCGCTACGTGACAATGGCCTGTCCGATAGTCCTAGAGTGGCCATCCACCATGCGGAGCAAGTGGTGGAAATGCATGAGCGTCCATCGCTCGCGCTGCGCGGCAAGCGCGAATCTTCCATGCGCAAGGCTATTGATCTGGTAAAGGACGGCAGTGCCAGGGCCTGTGTCAGTGCAGGTAATACCGGTGCCCTCATGGCCATCGCACGGTACGTGCTGAAGACCTTACCTGGCATTGATCGGCCAGCGATTTGTGCAAGCCTGCCTGGCCTACTGAAAACTACCCATGTCCTCGACTTGGGCGCGAATGTCGATTCAACCTCGGAAGAGCTTTTCCGTTTTGCCGTAATGGGTGCGGTACTCGCCGAAGCGATAGACAACCGCGAAAACCCGTCGGTGGCACTGCTCAACATTGGCGAAGAAGAAATCAAGGGTAACGATCGCGTAAAGCAGACCGCCGTGCTGCTCGAAAAAAGCCCGCTCAATTACGTGGGCTTCGTTGAGGGTGACGGCATTTTTGCCGGGAAAGTCGACGTCATTGTATGTGACGGCTTTGTCGGCAACGTCGCGCTCAAGGCCAGCGAAGGCGTAGCGCGAATGTTGGGCGATATTGCCCGTGAAGAATTCAAACGCTCTTGGTTTTCCAAACTCGGTGCTGTATGTGCCAGTCCGACCTTGAAAGCGTTGCGCAACCGGGCGGATCCACGGCGTTACAACGGCGCGAGCCTGGTCGGTTTGCGCGGTATCGTGATCAAGAGTCACGGCAGCGCAGACGCATTATCGTTCGAACACGCCATCGATGTGGCCGTGCTCGAAGTTGAAAAAGCAGTGCCCGAGCGTATCAGCCATTTGCTCGAAGAATTCCTTGCAGTCGGTGAGTCGACATGAACGCGCGCGGCAAACTCGGTTTTGTGTTTCCTGGGCAGGGCTCACAGAGTGTAGGTATGGTGACCGCTCTGGCGACGGAATTCGGTCAAGTCCGGGCCAGGTATGACATTGCGAGCAAAGTGCTGGGGTTTGATTTGTGGAAGCTGGTTAGCGAGGGACCTGAAGAGGAACTCAACCGCACCCAAAATACCCAGCCCGCTCTGTTGGCAGCAAGCGTGGCGACCTGGGATATTTGGATCAGTCTGGGAGGGCCACCGCCTAGCGTAGTGGCGGGTCATAGCTTCGGTGAATATTCCGCCCTGGTTTGTGCCGGTGCGCTGGACTTCGAAACGGCGATCGCCCTGGTCGCCGAGCGAGGGCGTCTCATGCAAGAGGCCGTGCCGGCAGGACAAGGCGCGATGGCGGCCATACTCGGTCTCGACCTCGAACCTCTTGAAGAAGTCTGCGCAGAAGCTTCGGCCTCGGGCGGTGTCTGCTCTTGCGCCAATCTCAATGCCCCTGGTCAGATAGTCATAGCGGGCGATGCTGAAACGGTAGATCGTGCGTGTGAACTCGCCAGTCTTCGCGGCGCGAAACGCGCAATGAAGCTTCAGGTCAGCGTACCTGCACACTGCGCGCTGATGGCGCCGGCGGCGGACGGACTTGCAAAACGTCTCGCTAATGTCCAATTCGATGTCCCGCGACTAAACGTCCTGCACAATGTCGACGTTACCTGTCACAATGAGGCGCACGATATTCGCGACGTCTTGATTAGGCAGCTCTATTCACCTGTGCGCTGGATAGAGACTATTGAGCACTTTGCGCGCACCGGTGTTACCCACATCGCCGAATGCGGTCCTGGCAAAGTGCTCGCCCCGCTCATCAAACGTATCGATAAAAACCTGCAGACCGTTGCCTTGAACGAACCTAGTGGTCTCCTCGAATTTACTGCTTTCGCTCGGAACGGAATATCATGACAGCGCGACCCGTCGCCCTGGTAACAGGTGCAAGCAGAGGCATCGGGCTTGCAATCGCTCACCAGCTGGCGAACGACGGATTCGATATTGTTGGCACGGCTACTTCCAGCATGGGTGTCGCGGACATCGAGAGTGCCTTCGGATCAAGCGACGCGCTGCGCGGCAGCCTGATCCTCGACGTCTTGGACCGAACCTCTATCGATGCTTTGTTCGACGCGCTCGAAGAGCGTCAACTGAACCCCGCGGTGTTAGTTAACAATGCAGGAATTACCCGCGATAACCTCCTATTGCGCATGAAGGATGACGAGTGGGATGCAGTGATCGCGGCTAATTTGAGTGCGGTCTTTTCGCTGAGTCGACGCTGTGTGCGGGCGATGCTAAGGCGCGCTTTGGTCGTATCATCAACATCACCTCTGTGATCGGTGCGACAGGCAACGCTGGGCAGGCGAACTACGCGGCAGCCAAGGCCGGGGTGGTGGGGTTTACAAAATCTCTAGCGCTTGAGGTCGCGAGTCGGAACATTACCGTCAACGCTGTTGCCCCGGGACTCATAGATACGGACATGACGCGCAAGCTGACCGATGCACAGCGCGAGTCCGCGCTGGAACGGATACCGATGGCCCGTATGGGTTCCGCCGCCGAGGTAGCCGGGGTAGTCGCTTTCCTTGCCTCACCGCTGGCGGCCTACGTGACCGGTGAGACAATCCATGTCAACGGCGGGATGTACATGGGCTGATAAAGTAGGCGCCGCTGGTTACAGAGCGGTTATAAGAAAAGCCTCGGTCCAGATAGAGATTTAATTTTTTAAACTTGATTTCAAAGGGTTACTGCATGCGCCAAAACAAGGTTTGCTTGCAGTTTGGTCGGTTTTCACTAAACTAGCATCCGCCGCAGTTACGGCGGCAGCACCACTGGGAGGAACTTCAAGCGATGAGCAGCGTTGAAGAACGTGTCAAGAAGATCGTCGTTGAGCAATTAGGGGTCAAAGAAGAAGAGGTCACCAACGAAGCATCGTTTGTCGATGATTTAGGTGCGGACTCTCTTGACACGGTTGAACTGGTAATGGCGCTCGAAGAGGAATTCAAAACAGAAATTCCTGACGAAGAAGCAGAGAAAATCACGACTGTTCAGCAGGCCATCAATTACATCAACGATCATCTGGATTCATAATACCCACAAGCATTTGCGATAAGGCCGCGATTCGGTTCCAGAACGCGGCCTTTTCCATTTCTAGATTCCGGGTAGAGGTACAGTCAAGTTGGCGCAGCGGGTGGTGGTTACAGGTATGGGGCTGGTTGCACCCAATGGCAATACAGTCGAGTCGTCGTGGCAGAACACGATAAATGGCGTAAGCGGTATTGCGCCGATCGTGTCGTTCGACGCTTCTAGATTTTCAGCTCGGATTGCGGGGGAAATCAAAAATTTTGATATCACCCAATTCATCTCAGCGAAAGAAGCGCGCAAGATGGACCCGTTCATCCACTATGGACTAGCAGCGGCTATTCAGGCCATCGAAGACGCTGGGGTGGTGGTTACCGAAGCCGGC
>JANOXY010000283.1:0-11648 GCA_031418675.1 Pseudomonadota bacterium | reverse complement strand
GATCGTGACCTGGGCGCTTGGCCACCTGCTTATCAACGGTGACCTGGCGTCAATACTGCTGTTTGCGAGCTTCCTGCTGTACGCGGTGATCAATCTCATCGCCGTCACGCGCGCTGGCCGTAGCCCGCAGGTGCCGGCGCCAGGTGTGTTATTCGACGTGCTCGCCATCGTACTCGGCGCCCTGATCTACGCTGGCTTTGTCATGGGTCTGCATGGGTATCTGATCGGCGTGCCGGTGCTCGCTGGCTGACGGGCTGCGCCTTACGGCATGCCAGTGTAGAATCCGCCGCGCCGTTCCCGGCCAACCGTCAGCGAGTCGCGATGTCTGCCGCCCTGCCCTCCAGTGAGGATGAATTATTCCAGCGCCGCATCCTGCAGGGCGTCTCGCGCACCTTTGCGCTGACCATTCCACAACTGCCGCCCGGCCTCGATCGGGCGGTATCCAATGCCTATCTGCTGTGTCGTATCGCCGATACCATTGAGGACGACGCTGACCTCAGTTTTGAAGACAAGCGCCGTTACGCCGCCGAGTTCATGGCCATCGTCGATGGACAGATGGACGCCGACCAATTCGCCCAGGAATTAAGCCCGCGCCTGGCAGCCCATGCCAGCGCTGCGGAACGGGAATTGATCGCGCATACACCACGCGTGATCCGCATTACCCACAGCTTGAACACACGCGTCCAGCGCGCCATGTCGCGTTGTGTGAGGATCATGGCCGAGGGCATGGTGTTTTATCAGGGCCAGGAAACCCTCGACGGCGTTGAAGATCAGGCTGCCTTGGATCGCTATTGTTACTACGTGGCTGGTGTTGTGGGCGAGATGCTCACTGCCCTGTTCTGCGATCACTGCCCTGAACTGGCCGCTCGCGAGACGGAGTTGATGCATCTCGCGGTGTCGTTCGGCGAAGGATTGCAGATGACGAATATCTTGAAAGACATCTGGGATGATCGCGCGCGCGGCGCCTGTTGGCTGCCGCGCGAACTGTTCGCCGCCAAGGGCGTGGTGCTGAGCACTATCGCACCCGGCCAGGGTGGGCCCGCCTTTACTGAGGGTTTGGGCCAATTGCTCGCTATCGCCCACGGGCATTTGCGCAATGCCTTGCGTTACACCTTGATAATTCCCGCCAGCGAACCCGGCATCCGGCGCTTCTGCCTGTGGGCGCTCGGCATGGCCGTACTGACGCTGCGCAAACTCGATGCCAAGCGTGATTTCGCCGATGGCCAGCAGGTGAAGATTTCGCGCAAGGCGGTGAAAGCGACCGTGGTGGCCACCAATCTGCTGGTGTCTTCCGACTGGCTGCTCACGGGCTTGTTTAAACTGGCCTCGGCCGGTCTCCCGCAACGGACTATCACCACGCCATTGGCTAGCGTCGCCGGTATCGCCGGCAGTCCGACAACGCGCTGATCGCAGCGCTGCGCAGGCCAGTGCAGGGCATCCATGCGGACAGGCATCGTTATTGCGCTGGCGTCAGAAGCAGGCACATTGCCGGCGCCTCAGGGTAGGTTTCTCGAGCATGGCCACTACCAGGTCCAGGTGTCGGGTCCGGGCCCGCTGCGCGCCTCAGCGGCCGCGCGGGCATTGCTGGCCGCCGGCTGCGACACCTTATTGAGTTTTGGTGTGTGTGGTGGGCTGGCCCCGACGCTGCAAGCGGGCACACTGGTCATCGCGAACACGGTACACAGCTCCAGCGGCGAGCAACTGCGCTGTGATACCCAACTGCGCGGCGAACTTGTGGCACGACTCACCAACTGCCATCCCCATGAGATCGATCTCTACGGTGCCGACACAGCGGTGCTTGCACAGGCTGACAAGCGCGCTTTGCACAAGCGCCTGCAAGTGGCCGCTGTCGATATGGAATCGGCGGCTATAGGCCACGTCGCCCGCGCCCACGGGCTGCCCTTCGCAGTGCTGCGTTGTATCGTCGATCCAGCGGGCTTCAGCTTGCCGTCTGCGGCGCTGGCAGGCATGGCCGATGACGGCCGCAATCGCCCGCTGGCAACGGCCGCAGCACTGTTACGCCACCCACTGCAGCTCGCGGATCTGATCCGTCTAGCGGTGTGGTACGGTGCCGCGCTGCGCGGCCTGCGCAACGCGGGCGCACTACTGTGCAAATGAATGGTCGGTTACCGAGCACATCAGAAATTTTCGAACACGGGAAACTGTTGATGAGTAACAAACCCTGGGACGCACGTCTGGCCGCCGCATTAGTACGCCCGGCCCTAGGTTCAACCTGGGCGCACCCCAACCACTTCACGACGCTGCGTCTGCTGGTCGGCGCCACCGGCACCCTCGCATTTGCGACCGGACAATGGCCCAATCTCGGCGCAGCCCTGGTGGTGCTGTCGAACTTCCTCGATCACACCGATGGTGAGTTCGCGCGCATGAGTGGCAAAACCAGTCGCTTCGGCCACTATTATGATCTGCTCTCCGATGCCTTGGTCACCATCGGCCTTTTTGCTGGCATCGGCATCGGACTCGCCCACGACGACCACAGCACCCTCGAAATAATCCTGGGCCTGTTGGCAGGCAGCGCGGTCGCCATTATTTTCTATCTGCGCAACAAGATGGAAAGCGCCTACGGCAAAGACGCCACGCGCCAGGCGCACTGGGCCGGCTTCGAGGCCGAAGATGTGCTGTACCTGATGCCCGTGGTGACACTGTGTGGTGGCCTGCAATGGTTTCTTTATGCCGCCGCGGTTGGTGCACCGCTGGCATGCATAGTTGTCGCGCTGTCCTATCTGCGTGTGATGCGCGAGCCGCGTGGATCGCGCGCGTGACAGTACTGGTGACCGGTGCCACTGGCTTTCTAGGCAGTGCCGTCGCACGTCTGCTGCTGGCCGACGGACAAGCGGTCAGGCTGCTGGTGCGACCGACCACCACCGGCGCCAATATCGACGGCCTGCCGGTCGAAATTGCCTACGGCGACCTGCGTGACGCGAGTTCCCTGGATCTGGCCTGCCGCAATTGCACCGGCCTCTATCATGTTGCCGCCGATTACCGCCTGTGGGTGCGCGACAGCAATGAGCTTTATCAGAGCAACGTCGAAGGCACGCGCGCGCTGATGCTGGCTGCGCTCGCCGCTGGTGTTGAGCGCATCGTTTATACCAGCAGCGTCGCGACCTTGGGTTATCACCGTGATGGCCGCCCGGCGGATGAAGACACGCCAGTCAGCTTGGACGACATGATCGGCCACTACAAACGTTCGAAATTTCTCGCCGAGCGAGTGGTTGACGAGCTGGTGCTCAGTCACAAGCTGCCGGCGGTGATCGTCAATCCCTCAACACCTATCGGTCCGCGTGACATCAAGCCGACACCCACCGGTCGCGTGGTACGCGATGCCGCGCGCGGCCGCATTCCGGCCTTCGTCGCCACCGGTCTGAACGTCGCTCACGTGGACGACGTGGCCTATGGCCACCTGCTCGCTTTTGCCCATGGCACCATTGGCCGTCGTTACATCCTGGGTGGCGAAGACCTGTCGCTGCGCGCCATCCTGTCGCTGGTGGCACGCCTGTGCGGACGTAAACCGCCCACCATCGAACTGCCACGGCGCGCGGTTTATCCGGTCGCGTGGGTATCGCAATGGATCGCGCAACTGCGTAATGGCCCCGAACCGCAGGTAACCGTCGATGCATTGCGCATGGCGGCCAAAACCATGTACTTCGATTCGGGTCGTGCGCGACGCGAACTGGGTTATGAGAGTCGGCCCGCGAGTGAGGCCATCGCCGACGCACTGGCGTGGTTTCGTGCCCAGGGCATGTTGACCTGAGCGTGTGACTCAGGAACCGGCCGTATCCAATTCACCACTGGCATAGCGCCGCGGGCTGACAGCGTAGCCACTCGCCACGGCCAGACTGAGCGCAATCCACAACACATCGCGGCAGCGTCGCACCAGGGCGGTGGCCACTCCCGCCGAGGGCACGCCGGTCAGAGCACCAACGGCGATCAGGAACGCGCCTTCCTGCGCGCCAAGACCAGCCGGAATGAAAAATGCCATGGTGCGAACCAGCTGTACCATGCATTCAATCATCCACACCTCGGCAAAGCTGAGCGGATAACCGACGAAGCCCATGATCAGATAAACCTCAAGCGCACCGAGCACCCAGTTCGCCATGGCAAAGATCAAGGACCACAGCAGGCGCTTGCCATGGCCGCGATAAAAGGCGGCGAACTGACGGTCGATATCCTCCGCTGCGGCAATGGCGCTGCTCAAGCGCGCGCCAAAGCGCGTACCACGCAGCCAGCGCGCAACGTGGGTTGACAGACGCAGGTGTTGCATAAGAAAGAACACGACGGCCGACAGCACAATGAAACTAAAGCCCAGCACCGCCACCAGCTTATGGCCATCGGTGACGCGCTCGTGCTGCAACAACATGACCAAGCCCAGGCCAACAAAAAGTACCAGCGAAAACATGCTGGTGGTCTTGGCGATGACCAGCGACGCCGCTGCGTCGCGTAAGGGGATGCCCCAGCGGGATTTCAGCAGCCATGCCTTGACCGGCTCGCCGCCGAGCGACGCGGTGGGGGTGATGTTGTTATAAGCCTCGCCGATCATGCGCACGACGAACATGCGCGCCAACCACATGCGTTCCAGTGGCACGCCCGGCAATACGATATGCCAGCTGATGGCATCGGCAGCGAAATAAAGCGCATAAACCAGCATGACTGCGCCCATGCCAACAAAACCGACCCTCAGCACTTGCTGCCAAAGTTCATGCAAATCGGTCTTCAACAGCACCACGCCGAGCAGCGCAAAGCCCACCAGCAGAAAAAGAAGCTTGGCGAATCTAAACATGGATCTCCGGTTTACGGCCGTGGCACGCGCACAGTTCGCGGACTATCGCACAGCCGCACTATACGCACCAAGCGACGCGAAGCGCCCATCACCGGCACGCATCGCTGCGGTTGCGGGCTGCGAGACAGCCAAGTAACCTTGCGCCGCATCGCCGTCGCCGTTCGTTTGCACCATGACCGCTATCGCTACACCCGACTCCCCGTTGCAACTTGGCTTCAGTGCGCACCTGTCTGCCCTCAACCTGGTAGCGCTACGCGGGCAGTTCGAGGCCAATGACGAATTCCTCACCATTCCGAATTTCCTGCCCGCGGCTGAGTTGAGCGCGCTACTGAGCGCGCTGCCGGCGCTTGAGCCGTGCATCCATCGCAATTTCATTCCCGGCCATAAAAAAGGCGGCAGCGTCTCGCGCTATGAATTGGATGGCCGCGCGCCGGCGTTTCCCGCCTTCTATCGTAGCGGCGCGTTGCGGGCTTTTCTCGAAGACCTGTGTGGCCGTCCGCTCATGTACTGCCCAGCGGATGACCCCCATGCGTACGCGCTGTATTACTACACCGAAGCGGGCGACCACATCGGCTATCACTACGACACGTCCTACTACAAAGGCGCGCGCTATACGGTCCTGCTGGGGCTCATCGATGAATCGAGTTGCCAGCTCGAATACGAATTGTTCCGCGCTGACGAGCGGCGTGCGACCGTGCGCGGTGCCATTGGTATCGCACCCGGCACGCTGGTGATATTCAACGGCGATAAGGTCTGGCATCGCGTCACGCCGGCTGCCCACGGCGAGCGTCGTGTGGTGCTGACCCTGGAATTCCTCACCAGTCTTGGCATGCATCCGCTGCGACGCTTTGTGTCCAACATGAAGGACGCCATCGCCTACTTCGGCTTCCGCCAAGTTTTTTCTTCTGCCAAGCGTCGCTGAGACTACCGGTGCATGCCATCATCCTAGCTGCAGGCGTCGGCCGGCGCTTGAACCAGGACCGCCCGCAGCCAAAATGCCTGCTTGAATTTGGCGGCATCACGCTGCTCGAACGACACTGCCGCAATCTCACCGCCTGCGGGGTCCAACGACTAAGCCTGTGCGTTGGCTACGAGGCTGATCAGATTGCCGGCGCGCTGCAGAATATCTCGCGACCGACCGCGCTGGTGCATTACAACCCGCTTTATACTCTGGGCTCGTCCCTTAGCTTGTGGAGCGTGCGTCACGCGCTGGCCGGCGGTGACGATGTGGTGTTGATGGACGCAGATGTGCTCTATCACCCCGAGATCCTGCGCCGCCTGGTGCGCAGCCCAGCGCGAAACTGCTTTCTCATGGACAGGGATTTTGCGCCGGGCGATGAACCGGTAAAGATCTGCATGGCAGGGGATCGAATTGTGGAGTTCCGCAAGCGTGTCGCGCCGGGTTTGAGCTACGACCGTATCGGCGAGTCGGTAGGCTTCTTCAAATTTGAGCCTGCGACCGCCCTGCGACTGGCCCGTTTGCTTGATGCTTATGTGGCTGATGGCCGCCGTGATCAGCCCCACGAAGAAGCGCTCCGGGATCTGGCTTTGGCCGGCGACGTCCATGTTGGTGTCGAGGACATCACCGGTTTACCGTGGCTTGAAATTGATTTTCCCGAAGACCTGGTGCGTGCCAATAATGATGTGCTCCCACTGATCAATGTCGCCTGATCACGACCCCATTGCGCAGCTGCGCAGAACCACCCAATTGCGTCGTTTGCTCGCCAGTGACGAACTAGAGTTCATGCTCGAAGCGCACAACGGCATCAGTGCACGCATCGTTGAAGAGGCGGGTTTTAAAGGCATCTGGGCCAGCGGGTTGGCGCTGTCTGCGCAGTTCGGTGTGCGCGACAACAACGAGGCGAGCTGGACACAAGTGGTCGACATGATCGAGTTCATGGCCGATGTCACCCACATTCCCATTCTGCTCGATGGTGACACCGGCTACGGCAATTTCAACAACATGCGTCGACTGGTGCGCAAACTCGAGCAACGCGGTATTGCCGGTGTGTGCATCGAAGACAAGCTGTTTCCCAAGACCAACAGCTTCATTGACGGCGAGCGCCAGGAACTCGCCGACATCGACGAATTCTGCGGCAAGATCGCCGCTGGCAAGGATTCCCAAAGCGACGAAGACTTCTGCGTGGTGGCACGTATCGAAGCCTATATCGCCGGCTGGGACACCCGCGAAGCCTTGCGTCGCGCCAGCGCTTACCACGCCGCCGGCGCCGACGCGATCCTCATCCACAGTGCCTGGTCGACACCCGATCAGATCCTCGAGTTCGCACGGGAATGGGCCAACCGTGCGCCACTGGTGATCGTGCCGACCAAGTACTACAGCACCCCGACTGCGGTGTTTCGCGAGGCGCGCGTGAGTGTGGCGATCTGGGCCAATCATCTGATCCGCAGCGCGGTGGACGCGATGCAGGAGACTGCGCGGCAGATTTACGCTGACCAGACCCTGGTCGCGGTCGAAGATCAGATCGCGAGCGTCAAAGAAATTTTCCGTCTGCAGGGCGCCGACGAGCTCGCGCGGGCCGAGCGTCGCTACGTCTACGAAACCCGCCGTGAGTCGCGCGCCATTGTGCTTGCCGCCAGTCGCGGTGAAGGTCTGGACGACCTCACACGCGACCGTCCAAAAGTCATGTTGCCGATCAACGGCAAACCGCTATTGAAGCGTCTGGTTGAACGTTGTCGCAAACAGCACATCGACTCGGTGGTCGTGGTGGCTGGCTATCACGCTGAACACATTGATGTCGGTGGTATCGACATTGTGCTCAATCCAAACTACGCAACCACGGGCGAGCTTGCGTCGCTGAACTGCGCACGCCATCTGTTCCGCGATGACCTGGTCGTCATGTACGGCGATCTGCTTTTCCGCAGCTATGTACTGCGTGGCCTGATGGAATCGGACCGCGATCTGACCGTGGTTGTCGACTCGCAGTACGCGAATACATCCGGCAAACGTTGCCCCGATTTGGCTTACTGCAGCGTGGGTGACGACCGCTCCTTGTGGGGCCAGGATGTCTTGCTCGAGCGCATCAGCGACGAGTCTGAGAAACCCGGCGTCGCGGCACACGGCCGCTGGATAGGCATGCTGCGTACACGTGCTCGCGGCCGTGAATGGATCGAACGCAGCTTGGACGCGTTGCTGAACGCACCTGATTTTGCTCAATTGAGCATGGGGGATTTGCTCAATCACATCGTTGCGCAAGGTCATCCGGTGCGTGTCATCTATATTCATGGACACTGGCTCGATGTCAATTCGCTACGGGATCTCGAACAAGCTGGCCGCTTTACGGCCGGGCAGCGCTGAGGGTAGCCAGCAGTGATTCACGCTCGTGATTTTGTCGACGCGGCGCGCGCCCGCGGCTTCCAGTGTTACGCCGGGGTACCTTGTTCGTTCCTCACGCCGTTTATCAACTACGTGATCGGTGCCGAAGGTTTGCGCTACCTGTCCGCCGCCAATGAAGGCGACGCTGTAGCGATCGCAGCCGGTGCCTGGCTGGGTGGCCAACGGGCGGTAGCGATGATGCAGAACTCGGGTCTGGGGAACGCCGTCAGTCCGCTCACCTCATTAACCCATACCTTCCGCATTCCAATCCTGGTGGTGTGCACACATCGCGGTGCGCCGGGTGTGGCCGATGAACCCCAGCACGAATTGATGGGCGCCATTACCGAGAAATTATTCGACACGATGGGCATCGCCTGGGCGACGTTTCCGCGCGAGCCAGCAGCGGTGACAACGGCGCTGGCTGTCATCGACCAGCATATGCTGACTACTTCACTGCCCTATGCCCTGATCATGCAGAAAGGGAGCTGCGAGTCATTCGCCTTGGGCGCAAATGCGATGCCCGTGGCGCGCACGCCTATCACGGTGTCGGGTGGCGGTCACCATCGCAGCACGACACAACGCGCCAGTCGCAGTGCGGCGCTCGGGTGTGTGCTGGCCGCGAGCAACGACCAGCGCACGGTTGTCATCGCCACCACCGGTTTCACGGGCCGTGAACTTTATGCCCTGGCCGATCGTCCCCAGCACTTCTATATGGTGGGCTCGATGGGCTGCGCCTCATCGCTGGGCCTGGGTTTAGCCTTGGCGCGGCCCGATCTGCGGGTGCTGGTTATCGATGGCGACGGCGCGACGCTCATGCGCATGGGCAATCTCGCCACGCTCGGCGCCTATCGTCCACCCAATCTATTGCATGTAGTGCTGGATAACGAGGCGCACGACTCTACGGGCGCGCAGGCGACGGTCTCCGCGAGCACCGACTTCGCGGCGCTGGCCGCGGCCTGTGGCTACGGGCGGGTCGTGCGCAGCGACGACCTGGTGGAGCTCGGTGATTTCCTGGCGCAACACGACGACGCCACCACGGGTTTCGTGCACATGAAGATCGCAACGGGCGCGCGCGATGATCTGCCACGCCCGGCAATCTCGCCACCGGAGATACGGGCACGATTCATGCGCCACATCGGCAGCGCGTGATGAGAACCATACTTCTCAATCCCGGCCCGGTCACCTTGAGCGAGCGAGTGCGGGCGGCTTTGCTCGGCCCCGATCTGTGTCATCGCGAGAGTGAGTTTGCGAGCCTGCAGGATGGCCTGCGTCGCAAGCTGTTGGAGGTCTACACATTGCCGCCCACACACTGGGCGGCCGCGCTGCTGACAGGATCCGGTACGGCAGCGGTCGAAGCCATGATCAGCAGCATGGTGCCTCGCGATGCGCGGCTGCTGGTGGTGGAGAACGGTGTTTACGGTGAGCGCATCACACGCATTGCCGAGGTCTATGGCATAAGCACCACGCGCGTCGCGACCACCTGGGGTGAGCGCCTCGATCTGGATGCCATCGCCCAGGCAGTCCAAGCAAACCACCCTAGCCACCTGGCCGTGGTGCACCACGAGACGACCACCGGCCGCTTGAACGAACTGGCCGCTCTAGCGGCGCTGTGCCGCAAAACCAACGTGGAAATACTTCTGGACGGAGTCAGCAGTTTTGGCGCCGAACAGCTGGACTTCGAAGCCTGGAATATCGCGGCTTGTGCCGCGACCGCCAACAAGTGTCTGCACGGCGTGCCGGGCACGGCCTTTGTGGTACTCAATCGTGCCGCGCTGGCGAGGGCGCAGGTCACGCGCTCGGTGTATTTTGATTTACGCGAATATGTGGCCCGGCAGGATGGTCATGGCACGCCATTTACGCAGTCGGTCCAAACCTTTTATGCGTTGGACGCGGCCTTGGATGAATTCCTCGAAGCCGGTGGCTGGCGCGCACGCCAAGCCCTGTTCCGACAGCGCATGGCCACCATTCGTGCGACCCTTGAAGCCCTAGGCGTTCGTGCGCTCTTATCGGAACAGGAAACTTCCTGTGTGTTGCACGCGTTTGAACTGCCTGCGGGTCGAACCTACTCGGCACTGCACGATGCACTAAAGACGCGCGGTTTCATCATTTATGCAGGGCAAGGTGCTTTGTCCGAACGGGTCTTCCGCGTGTCGGCGATGGGGGACATCAGTGCGGCCGATGTGGCCCGGCTTTGCCAGGCCCTGCAGGAAGTGCTCGGTTAAACACTCACGCGCGGCGCGCAGCAGGCGCTGCCTGTTCGAGCGCTGCGATACGGGCAGAGACAAACTGTTCGAAGCCCGCTGCGTCGAGACCGGCGTCGGTCAGCATCTCTTCGCGCGAACCGTGCTGAATAAGCCGGTCGGGTAAACCGCAGTTTGCGATCGTAACTTGGACACCGTGGGCCGCCAGGCATTCGTTTACTGCACTGCCGGCACCGCCTGCCACAACGTTCTCTTCAAAGGTCACCAACAGCTCATGACTATGGGCCATCTCCAGCACCATCGCCTCGTCTAGCGGCTTGACGAAACGCATGTTGACCACCGTCAGGTCGAGTTTTTCCGCAACTTCCAGTGCCGGCGCAAGCATCACCCCAAACGCCAGCACCGCGACACGGCGCCCGCGTCGGCGCAATTCAGCTTTGCCTATGGGCAATGCCTGCATGTTCTGCTCAATGGTCACACCTGGCCCAGTGCCGCGTGGGTAACGCACCGCCGCCGGGCCATCGAGCATGAACCCGGTGTACAGCATCTGCCGGCATTCGTTTTCGTCCGACGGTGTCATCACCGTCATGTGGGGTAGGCAGCGCATGAACGAGATATCGTAGCTGCCGTTATGGGTCGGGCCATCAGCGCCCACCAGACCCGCCCTATCGAGAGCGAACAGCACCGGCAGGTTTTGATTGGCAACGTCATGAATCACCTGATCGTAGCCGCGCTGCAGAAAGGTCGAATAGATAGCGACTACCGGTTTTAAGCCATCACAGGCCATGCCTGCTGCGACGTTGACACTGTGTTGCTCAGCGATCGCGACATCAAAGTAGCGTTGCGGATATTCACGCTCAAAACGCACCAGACCTGAGCCTTCTCGCATTGCGGGCGTAATCGCAACGAGTCGGCGGTCGGCAGCGGCCATGTCGCAGATCCAGTTGCCAAAAATGTCGCTGTAGTTGAGGGCTGCCTTCTTGCCCGACGCAATGATCCCTTGCTGAGGATCGAAGGGGCTCACACCGTGGTACTTGACCGGGTCGGCTTCGGCCGGGGCGTAACCCTTACCTTTCTTGGTGATCACGTGCAGTAGTTGCGGCCCGCGCAGGTGTTGGACATTGCGCAAGGTGTGCAGCAACGCATCCATGTCATGGCCGTCAATCGGCCCGATGTAGTTGAAGCCAAATTCCTCGAAGAGCGTGCCCGGCACGATCAAACCCTTCACATGCTCTTCAGCGCGGCGGGCCGATTGACGGCCATGACATGGATGCGTTGCTGCACACCTTGCGCAATGTCCAACACCTGCGCGGGCCGC
>JANOXY010000282.1:0-6004 GCA_031418675.1 Pseudomonadota bacterium | reverse complement strand
TTCGAGTGCCGGTGGTTTTTACTGGCCACGATTGCGCACCGACACCAGCCTCAGTCGTCGTTGGCTGGCGGGACGTAACCTGATCACCACGCTCGGTGTTACCTACTTCGACGCCAAGGACATCCATTCCGATGTGGGCTTTAATGCCGAGGCGGTGTACTACACGGCCACACCGTGGATAGTGCAGGGTGGCACGACCTACAACGTCAGCCACCCCGGCTCGGTGGGCTCCATGTCCGCCTACGTCGCGCTTTCCCACGCGATCAACGGTGAGCGCATCGTTACCGCCCGCCTGGGTGGTGGCGAGCAGGCTTATCAACCGTTCGCCGACGACAACTTCAAGGTAGGTATCACCTTCGGCACCCTGCGCCTGAGCTGCAAGCAATGGATAGGCAAGCACTGGGGAGTGAACGTTGTGGCCGACAGCTATCTCAGTAGTACCTACGACCAGCACGGCATGGAGGTCGGTCTGTTTCAGGAATTCTGACCGTGGCACGTACAATGGGCAGCCGTTGGCGCCTGCTGGAACGCCTTCGTTACCAGAGCCATTCCGGGCGGGTAATCCGGCGTCACCGCGCCCTGCATCGTCTCGAGTTTCGGCGTGCTAGCCTGCTGCATCCATTGATTCTGCTGGTCGGCAGTTATGGCCTGCTGTTGGTGACGGCCGGCCTGATCACCGATCTTTGGGCCTGGGAATTCGGTTTCTGGTTAACGCGCCTCGAACTGCCGGCGGGGCTGGAAACGCAGACGCGGGCTTTGTTCGGGCCGCTCGCCTACCGCTTGTCGATTCCACGCCTGGTTGCAACCCTGCCCGATGTCGACACCTTGCGGCTGTGTGTCGCGGTGTGTGCGCTGTTGATGCTGCTGGCCTTTATGACCATGCGCGGACGCATGCTGCCCCTGGGTTATCTGTTATGGGGCGCATGTCTGGTGCAGTTGATGAGCGTGGGTGTGTTCTGGTTTGCGCCCGAGGCCTTTAACCATACGCTCGCCAGCCATATCGCCAACGGCCTTGAGTACGCCTTGGTGCTGGTATTTTTTGTGCCCCTGCTGCTGTCATTCTCGTTTTACGTGTTCGAGTATTCGCTGCTCAAAAAAGCCATCGGCACGGCTTTGATCATGCTCGGTATCGTGCTGGTGGTGCCTTATCAATATCTCGCCCACGTCATGATCATCCATGCCGGCGGCCTGGTCCTGATGCCCGTGCTTTATGTGCTGTTTGGTCTGTTATTCGACATTGCGGTGTTCATCGCCTTGTATGCCTGGGCCGTCAGCTGGGAATCGTGACATGAATTACGTCGCGCCCGACTGGTTCATCGTCGGTTTGAAAGTTGTGGTGTATGCGGTGCTGGTCCTGATGGTCATCTACACCCTGCGCCATATGCTGTTTACGCTGAATCGTTTATTCGGGCGTCAGCGTCACCCTTATCTGGATATCGATACCGCCGATTGGCCACAAGTGACCGTGGTGGTGCCGGCCCACAACGAAGCGGCGGTCATCGCCAATGCGCTGGATGCGCTGGCCGACGTTGATTACCCCGTTGAACGCTACGAAGTGGTGGCGGTAGACGATCGCTCCAGCGATGAAACCTGGGCGGTGATGCAGGCCTGCAGTGACCGCCATCCCGAGGTGCTGCGCATCCTGCGCCGTACCGAGGGCATGCCGGGTAAAGCGGCGGTTCTGAAGGAAGTATCAGAAGCGCTCGATTCCGACATCCTCATCGTATTCGACGCCGACTACGTGCCCGGGCGTGGGCTCATCAAGCAGATAGCCGCACCGTTTTTTGATGCCGAGATCGGTGCGGTGATGGGTCGCGTCGTACCGCACAATACCGCCAGCAATCTGCTCACGCGTCTGCTTGATCTGGAGCGCGCCGGCGGCTATCAGGTCGACCAGCAGGCGCGTATGAATCTGCGTTTATTGCCGCAATACGGTGGCTCGGTCGGCGGCGTGCGTTTGTCGGCGCTGCGCGCGGTCGGCGGTTGGCGGGTTGATGTCTACGCCGAAGATACCGACCTGACCTATCGCCTGATGCTGGCTGGTTTTAAAACCGTGTATGAAAACCGCTGCGAGTGTTACGAAGAAGTACCGGAGGTATGGCAGGAGCGCAATCGTCAGATCATGCGTTGGGCCAAGGGTCACAATCAGGTTGCGCTGCGCCATCTGGGCAGCACATTGCGCACCTCCGGCATCGGTGCCTTCGCGCGTCTCGATGCCGTTTTATTGCTGGGCGTTTATCTGCTCGCGCCGCTGCTGTTGCTGGGATTTTTATGCGGCTTCATTTTGTTTCTGCTCGGCCAACCGGTGCTGGCCGGCAGCGCCTTGGTGGTATTTGGCCTGGTCTCCTTCAGCGCACTGGGCAACTATGCTGCTTTTTTCGAGATCGCCGCTGCCCTGCACCTTGATGGTTCACGCAAACGGCTGCGGCTGCTGCCGCTCAATTTTCTGAATTTTCTGGTCAGCCTGATCAACATCACCCGCGCCTGTGGCTCGCTGTTATTTGATGACACTTTGCGTGGCAAACAACTGCGTTGGGACAAAACCGCGCGTTATCGTGCCAACGGCAAACCACCATGATGTGGCTCGCGGTTTTCTGGTTACTGGTGCTGGTGGTCTGCACGGCGCCCTTTGTGCCGGCGCTGCACGAGTGGTTGATCGGCAGTGATGCTGAGCCCTTGGTGGTGGTACGCGAGCAGGAAACCAATATCCGCCATTTCGCCCACTCGTTTTTTGATCAGATCCAGGCCTTCTTCGAGCGCGAGGGCATCGATACCCTCGCGCCACCCGCCGACTACGAAGGCGAGTTCCGACCCGGCCAAGGTTTTCTTTTTCTCAGCCCCGACTCTCGACCGCAATGGTCGGATGAGATCCGCCGCACGCGCCTGGTCAATACGCTCTTGATCGCGAGCGGCGATCTCATGATCGAAGGTGGATATGTTTACGAGCAGGAAATCTATTGCGGTGGCCAACTCTACGGGGGTGCCCATTCCACTTTTCGAGCGGTTTACGCTGGTACCGATTTGGTGCTTGGCCAGAACTGCACTGTAGCGCGCTGGCTGCACTCCCAGGGCCACGTCCATATTGGCCGTGACTGCACGGTCTACGGACGCATATCCAGCACCTCGTCCATCACACTCGGGGCGGGCACACGCTTTCAGCGACTCAATGCCGAAGTCATGCGCTTTGCATCGGACGCCGCCGTTGCCGGTGGGCTGGGCATGCGGCGGCCAAAACCCATCCTTTGGCCGATGCCTGACCAGGCCCGGCAACTTGATGAACACACGGTGTTATGTTCCGGCGATCTCAAGCTCTACACCGCAACTCGAGTTGACTCCCATCTCATTGCCCACGGCACCCTGGAGCTGGGTACCAGCTGCGAAATGAACGGCAATCTCAAAGCCGGCACGCGTCTAGTGATAGGTGCGGGCTGTGTGGTGCGCGGTGCGCTGGTGTGTCCCGGACCGATCGTGATCGGCCCGGGCTGTCTGGTCAAAGGTCCGGTGGTATCGGAGACCGAGATCTCGATTGCCGCGGGTAGCGTGATCGGCACCCCGGGCTTGACTACCACCGTCACCGCGCCGCGGGTGCGGGTGGCGTCCGGCAGTCAGATCTCAGGCACGCTGTGGGCCACGGTCGAAGGAGTGGTCGATGCATCGCCCACGCGTGTCAGCCCAGCGTGAACTTTTGTGCAGCCGCCTAGATATGACAACTGTCAGACAAACCGGCCAGTAAATAGGGGCATAATTCCCACCATGAACATTCTCAAGACAAAGCGCCGTGGTTACAGCCTGGCGACACTCACCCTGGCCCTGGCGGGACAAGCCGCCGTCGCTGATCCGGTCAGCTGGGTTGCGGGTAACGGCGCCTGGGAAACAGCCGCCAACTGGTCGACGGGGCTGTTACCGACCACCGACGATTTTGTCGACATCCAATATACCGGTAGCGTGACGTCTTCGGCGGCGGATAATTTCGCCAAAGAATTTTTAAACAAGAGTGCGCTCAGTGTGAGCGCGGGCAAGCTCGCTGTGACGGGCACCATCGATACCTTCGGTGCGTTGTCGGTGCAGACCGGGGCGGCGCTGGCTGCCGGGCGTATCTATGTGCAGAGCGGCGGTGGTTTGAACGTCGCCGGTCTCGGCGCCAACGTCACCGTCACCGAGGGCGTTTTCAATTCCGGCGCGTGGACCATGGCCGCCGGTGGCACGCTGGTTGCCGAGAGTTTCGATAATTTTAATTCGCTAAGTCTGACCAGCGGCGGCCGCGCCAGCGCCAACAGTATGATCAATCATGGTGGTGCTGGTGTATCGATCAGCGACGTGGATAGCGCCTTGGTTGTCCATGGCAATCTGACCAATGACGGTAGTATCACTGTCACCGACCAGGGCTTGCTCGATACCCATAGCGTCGATAACAACTTGCTCATTCGTGTCACGCACGGCAGCCAGACTGCGGAGAGCATCATCAACCGCGGCCAGGGCAGCGTCTTACAGATCAGCGGTAGCAACGCGCAGCTCACGGTCAGTGGCGCGGTGAGCAATGGCAACCAGGATGGCGCGGCGCAGATTGAAGTCAGCGCGGGCGCAAACGCGCACATCAATAGCCTGATCAACGATGGCACGGTCGAAGTGAACGGCGCCGATCTGACGGGCGTCGATCTCGATAACCACAGCGGTACCGTTACAGTAAACACCGCTAACGTGGATTTGACCGGCCGCCTGATGAACAGTGCGATGCTGACTATCGACGCGTCATCCGCAGTACACACCGCAGAGTTTCAACAGACCGCGGGCCATACCGACATCACGGGTGGAACCCTGGGTGCGAGCAACGAATTTGGCGTGCAGATTGCCGGTGGTGAATTCCGTGGGCACGGTACCATCGATGGCAAGCTGGTACTGAGCGGCAGCGGTTTGTTGTCACTCGATGACACTCCGTCCACCGACAGCATCGGCCACTTCGACGTCATGGCCGGCCTGGCGCTGCTGGGCGGCACCTTCGTCGCCGATCTGGCCGGCAGCGCCGCCGGTGCCTACGACCTATTAGATGTGCAGGGCGCAGCGACGCTCGGCGGCACCCTCAAGGTGGCGCTGCTCGACGGTTACAACCCCATCCTGGGGGACGCATTCGACATTATCCTGGCCAACAGTATCAGCGGAGCGTTTGGCACTATTTTATTGCCTGCCTTAAGCGACGGTCTGACATTCACCACCATCAACGGCGGGACGTTTTTCCGTCTGCAGGTCACCGCCGTGCCCGTGCCGGCACCCGTGTTGTTACTCGGTGGCGCGCTCAGTGTGCTGGGCTATTACGCGCGACGTCGCCGCACGGCCTGAGGTCGGACACTTCGTTCAACGCGGCAATTCGAATACGTAGAGCTCGTTACCGCCGTTGGGCTGATAGATCTCGGGGCTCTGTTGCGCGGTCAACAGTTTGAATACGCCCATGCCACTGGCCACCGCGATGTACTGGCGGCCCTTCACTGCGAAACTCACGGGATAACCATGCAAGGCCGCACCGAGGCGGGTTTGCCATAACAGTTTCCCGCTGTCGACATCAAAGGCTTTGAAGTAACGATCAACATCGCCGATCAAAGCCAGACCGCCGGCTGTTGTCAGCACCCCGGTCAGAAACATGGCGCGCTGTTGCACGTTCCAGCGTTCTTTCATGGTGCCAAGATCCCAGGCGGCCAGGCGGCCGAGTTGACCGTTGTCGCCGGGCATGGGGTAGACCCGTGATTCGCCGCCGTAACCACCCAAGCCGACGGCCTTCTCAACTTCACGCCCGACCATGTCCACGCACAATTGATGCTGCGGGATGATCAGTGCATGGCTGGCGGGATCGTAGGCACTGGCTTGCCAGTTATGGCCGCCGTAAATGCTCGGGCACACCGACACGGTTTCGCCGACCTTGGCGTTGATGATGTCCTGGCGATAACGCAGCTTGCCGGTTTCGCGGTCGAGCGGCGCGAAGACATTCTGATAAATCGTTTCGGTAAATCCGAGG
>JANOXY010000281.1:0-2304 GCA_031418675.1 Pseudomonadota bacterium | reverse complement strand
CTTAACCGGCTTCAGCCGGACGTGAGATGCTCGTGCAGAATCACTGCGCCGATCCCGATCAATAACAGCCCGCCCATGATCTCGGCGCGTTTGCCGGTTAGCGCGCCCAATACACGACCAAGCATGATGCCGGCAGTGACCATCAGACAGGTCGTCAGGCCGATGGCCGCAGCGATTGGCAGGATGCTGACATCCACAAAAGCCAAGCCAACCCCGACGGCCATGGCGTCGATGCTCGTGGCGAAACCCGTCGTCGCCAGCACCCAGAACGAATGGCGGCTGGGCTTGGGCGACTGCTCGGTCTGCTCTGCGGTACACCCGGCGCGGACCATGCACAGACCTAAGCCAGTGAGCAGGGCAAAAGCGATCCAGTGATCCCATGCCGTCACATACTGCGCGGCCGCTTGGCCGAGCAACCAGCCGAACAAGGGTGTCAGCGTCTCGATCGTTCCGAATATCAAGCCGGTGCGCAGCGCTTCGCCCCAGCGCGGATGACGTAGAGCGCTACCTTTGCCAATCGCTGCCGCGAAAGCATCGGTCGACATGGCCAGGGCGAGCAAGATGATGGAAGTGGGGCTCATTGGTGGCTATTTCTCGGGCCGGACAAATCGGCATACACAACAGGCGCTGTATGGTCGGCACACATATCAGCGTCCCGGCGCGGGAAGGGTGTAGTAAAATTTACGCACCTCTCCGTACCCTCAACAGCCAGCTTAAGCACAAACGCGGCAACATTCGACTGGCGTCAAAATTGAAGACCGAGCCTCTCAGGACCCTGGTCAAATTTATCTTATCAACACCGAGGTGTTTGTGAGTGCTTGCGGCAAGGTGCGTTTCGCCGGCGATAACAACTGGACCATGGCAACATATGCAACAGCGCCGCGGCCGCTCACGAACAGTTGAATGTAGAGATTGGTTGACCACGAGCCTTAGCCGCGCACGGCTTGCACAATCGCCATGGGCACCGCTAACAGTATCGCGCCCATGTCACCACGCGCACAGAAGTCTCAACAAAGCAGTCCAGTCACATCGGCCTTGCCGAAACGAGATGCAATGACAGTGCCTGGTACGGATCCATCACACCGATATCTGTTTAGCGGTCAGCCCGATCAAGCGCTGTTCGGTAACTCACGTCTAAGCAGGCATGCCCGGGCAGGGCTGCTCATTCCATCCCATATCACACTCACCCAAGGCACCCGCCAGTGGCTGCGCTGCAAGGTGCGTGTGTTTGTACGGTGGCTGCATCTTGATCCTGGCGCGCCTCAAACAAGCCACCCATGCGCAGCGCATGGCGCTGGAACCGCGGTCGGTGGGGCGCGGCGTTGACTTCGTGCATGATTCCATTGGGCGCGATACTTTCATGAAGTCCATCGAATGTATGCGCCCGTGCGGCTTGATCGTGTCCTATGGCAATGACTCGCGCAAAGCGGATGCCTTGGTCGTCGCAGGCGAGAAAATATCGTTTTCATGAATACACCCGGACACTCGCCACAGCTTTGGCATAATGCCCTGGCCCGCCCCGTGCTGAGATCGCGACGGCGGCGGTCTTTGGACGTCAATTGAGGATGTCGAGCCATGATGCAAACCGTAGAACTCGGCAGTCGCGCGCGCATCAGCGCCCACACCCTGCGCGACCATCTGAGTGATCCACCCTGTATCCACCCCACCGATGTGCCCTGGGACGCCCAGGCCATCACACCGCAGTGGCTGACACCGATCCTGTGCGCGGGCATTGCTGAGGCGACGGTGGTCAGGGTGCAGGTGGAAGCGGCGAGCACCGGGTCGAGCGTGCGCAAGCGTATCGCCGTTGAATACAACGAAGCCGGTCAGCGCGCCGATCTGACGACAAAATTTTTCGCCAAAACCACACCTAGCATTCTTACCCGCCTGACCTCCGGCCCGTCCGCCGGCCAAGAGGCGAAGTTCTTTGCCCAGGTAAGGCCCGCCGTGGCCATCGAGACACCAGTGCACCGCTATTCGGCCCATGATCGTGTCAGCGGGCGCTCTATTCACCTGTTTGAGGATCTGGTCGCCACGCGAGGTGCGAGCTTTTGCGACTACCGCACCAGTTTCAGTCGCGCACAGATGGATGACGCCATCGATCTCATGGCGCTGCTGCATGGAAAGTTTTGCAATGATGCGCGGCTGGTAACAGCGCTGGCCTGGATCCCGACCTATGAAGTGTTTTTTCATGCCCTGGCGCGCACCGGCACACGGATAGGACACGATCAGGCGCTGATCAAATCGCAGCATCTGCTGCCCGCCGATGTGTTTGCCGCGCGCGACAAACTGTGGCCGGCGGCG
>JANOXY010000280.1:0-9704 GCA_031418675.1 Pseudomonadota bacterium | reverse complement strand
CGCCATCGCGTGCGTACCAGAACCAGCGCGGTTCCTGTTGCTTGTGTATTACAAGCTTGCCGAATTCGAAGCTGAGATCGACGACCACGCCGCGGGATGAATTCGGGTCAACATTGATGTTGCAGTAGCCGTTGGCATAGCGCAGGTAGATAGTGCCACCGAAGTCACTGAACTGTGGGCCGCGCGGACTACCTATCGAGTCGAAGGAGAGGTCAGCAAATATGCCTAACGGAAGGGCACTGAACAGATAGTTGGCCAAGTCGAGATAATGCACGCCGTTGCAGCCGATGCCGATGGCACCAGACGTAATCGTGATACCGGTCAGCCGACCGGCACCTAACTGCGCAAGGGTCGAAGGCGCATAATGCGCGGCGAAGCGGCGGTAAAACGGCACCATCACCCGCGCCTTGCTGCGCGCGGCGATGGCCAGCATGTGGGCCGATTCGCGCAGCGATTGGGCGTGGGGTTTTTCGATCAGGATATGGGGTATCGCCCAATCCACCAGGCGTTCGAAGCGCTCGCCGCGCCGATCATTGGTAGCCGCATCGATAGCCAGTTCGAACGGTTGCCGCGCAACCTCCTCCAGATAGGCGTAATGACGGCGCGCCTGCGGAAGCTTCGTCGTTGGGTCGACCGTGGTCAACTCGAGGGTCGGAAACAAGGAGGTCAACGCCGCGACATAACGCTGACCCATGCGCCCGCAACCAATCAACAATACTTTCATAACAACTTCATGTCCTACCGATAGTGTTGTGCTTGTGCTTCCACAAGCGCTGCTTTGTTTTATCCATTGCTGACCATCGGTGCCTGCGCTGGCGTTGGCATCGGCGGTGCCAGGGTCATGCCCGGATTGCCCGCCACGATCAAAGCCACAATGCGCTCGACCGGGTCGCCCTCGAGTAGGTGCGCATTGGAGTCGAGATAGTGGCGCTGTGCCTGCGCCAATTGGCGCACAAAATCTGGGTCGTCGCGAATGCGACGTAAGGCGCAGCGCAGCTCCTGATCGGTGTTCACTGGAAAGCCGATGCCCATCTCATCCATCGCAACCGGATAATCGATGCCGCTCGGGTTGATGACGAGTACGGGGATGCCATAGCAGGCGGCTTCAAGGCCGACATTGCTGTAAGCCACCAGCACTACGCTCGCTGCCAGCATGACCTCGCGCAAGGGGCGGGCCGGATCGATACTCGCGCGCTGTTGTGGATAGCGGGCGAGCAAGGTCTGATAACTACGCACTTGGTGCGACGTTTCCGACGGATGGGGCCGCACCAGCAGATCGTAATCTGCGAATTCGACCAGGTTACGTAGTACATAGTCGAGATTGGCGAGATTGAACGGCACACCACGCTGGCAGATGAAAAGCAGTTGTTTGGTCGGCGTCGGCTGATCGTCCGCGATCTTGAAGCGCATGCGTGGCGAGCCCGTCACAAACAAGCGACGTGGATCAATGCCGAAGTGGTCGCGGAACAGGCTTAACGACCAGGTATCAATCAGCGAAGTGAAGTCTGCTTGCAGCGCTTTATAACGCGGATGTCGCGAGTGATAGACGGTTTGAATGCTCCAAGTCGGAATATCCAGCGCGCGGCACTGGCGGATCACCGTGAGCGCCTCGGGAGTCCGGTCCGGCGCCACCACCACCCGACGGGGCGCCGCCCGCTGCAGCAGCAGGCGCACCAGGTTTTCGAACAGATGACTGCGCAGTAGTGCCGCGGTCACAATCGAGTCCATGCCCTGGCGGATAGTGAAGCTCAGGTTCAGGGGACCATAACGACTTTCCAACACCATAAATTGGTCTAGCTGCAAGCGGCGCAGATGTGCGGCTAGATACCTTGCGAGCAGCACGTTCAAGCGCCGCACCGGTGCACTGTGCATGAGTTCCAGATAGTCGATGGTGCGCATCGGTCCGTCATCCAGCACGCCGCTGCCCAGGCCGCGCAGCACGACGGCGGTGCGCAGATCCAGCGCGTCGGTGTGGCGGATCAGCTCCTGCACAGTATGTAGATAGATCGACGACGAGCTGGTGAAAAACAAAATGTCGAGAGGTGCCACACAGAATTTCATCGCCCGGCGCGCTACGCGGTTGAAAGCAAAATCGAATAGTTTTTTGCGCATCTGCCAGCGCCACTCAAGCACTGCGCGGGGCAACGGCGGGCGCCACGATTTGCGTCGCTGCAGTTCGCGGCGCATTTCCAGCACGCTCACAAAGCACTGGACGAAGACCGTTGGCACGGTGGCTCTGAGCCATTGACGGATTTTCTCCCGCCGTGAATAACTGGCCAGCACGGGCTTGAGTGAAGTCAGTAGCTCCGGTGGACAGGGCGGGGCCTTGGCGATTGTGATGGATTTGTCGAAGTGCTCGATGGTGCGACCACGCTGAGAAAGCTGGCGATGGTTGCACCAAAAATAGCTGAGGTTTTCGAATTTTCTGCCAGCACTCGTTACAAGGCGCAATTGTTGGCTCTGCGCTAGCAGCATCAGAGTCGGCAGCGCCGGCTCGGCCGATGTCATCAGATGGCAAAGTCCTGCCGCCCGCTTGCTGGCCGCGTAGAGACTGTCCTCGATAGCGAATCGGTTGGTCTCCATGATCGCCGTCTGGTTCGGCATCCAGGCCAGTGGTGCACGCGTGCAATGTTCGAGGATGTCGGTCGTGATCTGCTCGACACCGTCATAACATTCGATCTCCGCGGGTGAATTGAGCACAAAATATTCGTCGAGATTGACGCTTGCTTCGCACAGGCCTTCGTAGCGACTTTGTTCGGCGGCTGAATCGAACACCATGAGCCGTGGGGAGCAACGCAGCGCCACGAGGTTGACGGCCAGCGGGTGACAGCCGCTTTCAACGATTAGTTGACAGCCTTGCAGCTCCTGCCAGTCCTGTCTGTGCAGCGCTGCGAGCATGCCGAGTGTACTGGCGGCGCGCGCCACCAGCCGGTTAGCCTCGTTGCGCGTGAGCTGGTAACGCGCAACGATAGTGAAGAACGGTTGGTAGTCGTCAAAGCGTCCGTCGCAATAGGCGTCGAGCTCAGCGAATTGCGCGGCCAGGTTTACGTCGCAGCATTCATCGCCGGCCAGGATTTTGAGCGCTGCGCGGGCCGTACGCGCATCACCGCCCACAACGTGATGGGCAAAGCTTGTGAGTCCGAGGTAGTGGCGTTCACGGTTGTGCGCGGTGATTGACTCACCCAGTGCCCGATAGGCCTCGAGCACCGGGCTGGCCGCGGCGATATCCGTTTTAAGTAGCTGCAGGCGAAATTCGGCGAAGCTGCCGTCACCGTGCAGGTAACGGCGCCACAAAGCCACCAACGGTGGTAATTCTGTCGACATCACAGTGATAAACGTGTGCGCTTTGACCTGCGGTGGAAGGGCGGTGGCGCACAACGCTGACCGGCCGCGAACAGGTATCCGGTGGTGACTGGCATCAGAGACGTAGAGCGACGCGTATCTTTTCGCTGAGCGCGTAGCCAGCATTAATCTGGCGAAACGAGTTGAGCGTGGCAGCAACCTCACCGACCAGAAAGCGCAGCAACATCATGGTGGTCACAAATTGGCCGACGGCCTGGGCCTTTTCACCGGGCCCCATGTGCGAGGCCTCATACAGCAGCATGCCAGCCACCACGCCAAAACTGCCATAAAGAAACGGCAATATGCGGCGTGGCTTGAGCTGGCGTTCCTGGAATTGGCGTGCTTCGCTTTGGTTGGTCTCGCCGTCCAGCAGACCGAGTAGATCTTCTTCCATCAGCATCGGGTCGGCTTCAGTCACACCAGGGCCGTCCAGAATGGCGCGATGCTCTTCGCGGCGGATGCGGCCGATTTCGGCCGATTTTTGCTTATCCTCGAGATACCACACGTAACTGTTCTTGACATACCCTGGCACCACGAGCACCGACAATGCGAGCACGGCAGCGAGGATCTTCCAGTTGATGAAAGCCAGTGCCGCGAGCAGCACGATGCTGATCACAATGTATTGGATAAGATTGGTGATGCCCCCGATCAGACTGCGCGCAGCACGCGCTATTTCGGGTTCATCACGGGCGGCAAATTCCTGCACATGTTTGCGACGTGCCCGCAGCGGTTCGACCAGCAGCGAGGGTGCAGTCATGCGCACGTGACGGCGTCGAGTTTCGAAAACGAAGTCGGTGAAGAAGTCGGCGGCGATTTTCTGCGCGTGATACATCGACCAGCCGGCAAGCGTGAACAACACCGGCACGGCGACGAGCATAAGGGGCAGCACAATGCGTGGGTCGATGGTCACCAAGGCCATTGGATAGGGCAGGTGCATGCCGGTCTGTTTCAAGGTATGTACGGCCAACTGCACCACCAGCACAAAGGTAATCAGCAGCGACATCCGCGCGAAGATGCCAAAACCGATGATCCAGCAGAACCGCAGTCGACCTAGCCGACGAGCGGCGATCACGGCGATGGTCCAGAGGGTGAGGATGTATTTGAGCATCGGTAATCGTGAAAGTGAGCTTGTCCGTCAGGCCGCGTGCCATGTGCGGGTGGCGCCCCACCCCAAGCAGCGTTAGCCTGCGCTCGGTGATGGCCGGACCCGTTGTGCGCCACCTTGCCAGCTGGGCTGGCGGGGCGATTGTAACAGAGCAAGATTGTTGCCCGCAGAGCTGTGGGGACGAGGATCATCTGTCGATGCTGCCATAGCCGGTGCGCGTGTGTTGGCCGCCACTGCTGCCGTTGCCAATGACGGTGCATTGCTGCTTAGAGCAGCCGGCGCAATAGCGGCGGGAGCTGGCGGGCCAGGGTGTACGGTGGTGGATGTGATCGCACGCGACAGCAAAGTGGTCGAGATCGGGACTTCGCAGTAAACTCCCCGCGCCCGGGGTGTAGCGGTACGTTGCGACCATGCCCCGATTTATTACGGCTCTCTGGCCCCTTAGCGACCGTTCCACCATGTGTATCTCGAGCCTACTGCCCCGCAGCGCACCGTTCCAAGCAAACGCTGACACACGGGCCGGCTGGAAACCCGCTGTGCTGAACAGCGCAGATTGCCGTGCCGTGAGCAAACGCCGATGACGGGCCGAATCACCACCGTGATCGGCGCCCGACCGCAGTTCGTCAAAGCCGCGGCCTTGAGCCGCGCCCTGCGTAGCGAGGTATCGCTGCACGAAGAGTTGATTCACACCGGTCAGCATTTCGACGACAACATGTCCGAGGTGTTCTTTCGCGAGCTCGCGATCCCGGCGCCACGCTACAACCTCGATATCCACGGTGGACACCACGGCGAGATGACGGGTCGCATGCTCGTTGCGCTGGAGAAGATCATGATCGAAACCGCGCCCGATCTGGTGTTGGTCTATGGCGACACCAATACCACCTTGGCCGGCGCGCTGGCGGCCGCCAAGCTGCATATTCCTGTCGCCCACGTCGAGGCCGGTCTGCGTTCGTTTAATCGTCAGATGCCGGAGGAAGTAAATCGCGTGCTGGTGGACCACATCAGCAGTCTGCTGTTCTGCCCGACATTTGCGGCAGTAGCTAACCTCGCGCGTGAGGGCGTGTCTGCCGGTGTGCATCACACCGGCGACGTCATGTTTGATGCGACTCTGCACGCCCGCGACGCAGCCTTATTACACTCCGACGTGCTGCACAGACTGGCGCTGACGGCGGGAGGCTATTTGTTGTGCACTCTGCATCGCAGCGAAAACACCGATGACGAAGCGCGTCTGCGTGCGCTCATTGCCCATGTGCGCGCTGCCGCTGCGGGTGCACCGGTGGTGTTTCCGGTGCATCCGCGCACACGCCGGATGTTGGATCGTTTCGCGCTCTCCACCGCGGGTATCAGGCTGATCGAACCACTGGGCTATTTTGACATGCATGCCTTGCTGGCCAGCGCGCGCGGAGTATTGACCGATTCGGGCGGTCTGCAAAAGGAAGCCTATTTTCATCGTGTGCCCTGCGTCACGCTGCGCGACGAGACCGAATGGGGCGAAACGCTAGCAGCGGGTTGGAACCGGCTGTGGACGCAAGCTGACTTTATCAGCCCCCGTTGCGAAATTGCCGAGTACGGCGATGGTGCTGCTGCGGTGCAGATGGTGGCCTTGATTAAGGACTATTTGGCGACCCGTTGAACACCGCGTAGGTTTGCTGATCTGCTCTGCCATGGATGTCGGGAACCTGGACTCGCGGGCTCCGTTGTTCCCGGCGCCAACACTGGTAACACGCGGAAGGCTGGATGGCGGCCAGGCCCCCATTGTTTTTGATCACTATGGCCGCATGGGCTGCCGTCGAACGATAGAGCGGATTAGCCGGACCAGGACTACAGTCGCGAGGCGCGCGAAATCTTGCCCCCAGCTGCGCAGACCAGCTGCACTGGTAGTTCGGTCCGGCATCTGGTTGGTGTTCCCGCCCGCGCTTCCTTGCTCTCCTTCGCGGCGTTGCATGACGAGTTGGCAGTATGCTGCCCAATGGATATCGTGACGGGCGCTATGCTACGCAACAGACGGTCCGCCCAGGCCCGATGAGCAATAGCCCGTAGAATTTGTCTCGCATTTAGCCAGAGGATTAGCCGCAGATGGAATCACGTACCTACCAACAGCGTCACGCGAGTGCGCTCGAAATGCTCGACAAGATGATGGCCGGCACGGTGGATCCCGCCGAGATGGCCGACACCTTGCGCCGCCGCCACGGTGCGCTCGGTACTTTTGCCATCGACGTGGTGTTGGCCGACGTGTGGGCACGACCCGAGCTCAGTCGCCGCGATCGCAGTCTGATCGTGCTCGCAGTATTGAGCACTATCGGCAGTACCGAAGAGCTCTCGATCCACACTCAGATCGGTTTGAACAACGGTTTGTCGCGCAGCGAGATCGAGGAAGTGCTGTTGCATGTTGCCGCTTATGCCGGCTTCCCCATGGCCTTGCAGGCGTCGCGTGTGATGGACGCGCGTTATCGTCTGATCGATGGTGTTGAGCAACTGCCCGATCGTGAAGCCGGCGCGTGCTTGAGTGATACGGAGCGACGCGCGCGGGCGGGTGATGTGCGTCGCACCTTGACGGCGGGTCGTGCCAAGGCCGATCCCGAAGCGGATATGGCAGCCTTGATCGGGCATCTGGGCGAAGTGGGGCGCATCGCTTTTCAGTGGGCGTTTGGTGATGTGTGGTCGCGTCCGCAGCTCAATCGCCGCGATCGCAGCCTGATCGTGATCTCAATTCTGACCGTGTTGAGTCGCGTGGACGAGCTCGCGTTTCACATTCCGGCGGGCCTGAACCACGGCCTGACGCGAATTGAGATCGAAGAAATCATGGTGCAAATGACAATATATGGCGGCATCCCGCGGGCGGTGGAAGGGATACATGCGATGAAATCGGCGTACGCCAAGTTGGATGCGCCGGCCAAGAGTTAGGCGCTGCATCGGCAATCTCCGCGGGCGCGTTTGGGGGCTAGGGGCGCTGGACGGCGCCCACGGACCGCCGTTGGCGCGTAACTTCTAGGCATTGGGCGCCGGCAGGTGCGGGCACCTGGCGACCCTGCCAGGGAGACAAGGTCGATGTCACTGGCAACTTGCCCCGTGTGCGGGGCTCTAGTCGTCCCGTGCCCAGCTACCGGAGCGGCCGCCAGACTTGGTGTCGAGGCCGACGTCGGTGATCAGCATGCCGCGGTCGACGGCCTTGCACATGTCATAAACCGTCAGCAGCGCGATTTGCACCGCAGTGAGTGCTTCGATTTCCACGCCGGTCGGGCCGTGGGTCTCAGCGATGCCTCGACAGTGCACCGCCGGCGGCTCATGTTCGAGGATAAGTTCAATTTCGACTTTGGTGAGCTGGATGGGATGGCACAGGGGAATGAGATCCGGCGTTTTTTTGGCCGCCATGGTGCCCGCCACCCGCGCGACCGCCAGCACATCGCCCTTTTTATGGGTCCCGGCGGCGATTTGTTCAAGCGTCGCCGCTTGCATGCGAATGCGACCACTCGCCACCGCACGGCGATGGGTGCTGGATTTATCGCCGACATCAACCATGCGCGCATGGCCCTGTTGATCCAGGTGGGTCAGTTCCGCCATCGCCGGTGCTCCATTGCGCGGTCCGACACTGGTGTAGAATGCACGGCGTGATTTTGAGTGCGGACCGCAGGTTTCAAAATGTCAATCAAGGTGCGATTTTTTGCCAGTCTAGCCGACTCCGTCGGGCGTCGCGAGGCCGAGTGTCCCCATGTCCCAGGCATGACGGTGGCGAGTGTCTGGCTGGACTTGACCGGTAGCGAGTTATTACCCGATGGCGCCCTGTGTGCGGTCAATCACGACTATTGCACACTCGATCAGGTGCTCAGTGACAAGGATGAAGTTGCCTATTTTCCGCCGGTCACAGGTGGCTGAATGCGTGTTCTGATCCGCCTCGAGGCCTTCGATCCCTTCGCGGAAATTCGCATTCATCAAGACGCCCTCGGCGCGCGGTGCACGAGCATCGGCGCCCTCGCCAGCTTTATCGGATCGATGCGCGACTTCAACGACGGTGAGTCGGTAGAAGCCATGACCCTTGAGCACTATCCGGGCATGACCGACAAACACCTCGAACGGATTGCCGCCGAAGCGATATCCAAGTGGAGTTTGGATGACCTGCTGATCGTGCACCGGGTGGGTGAAGTGCGACCGGGCGATCCCATCGTGCTGGTCGCGACCTGGTCGGCCCATCGTGCCCACGCGTTTGAGTCCTGTCGCGCGGTGATGGAAGCGCTGAAATCAACCGCACCGTTCTGGAAAAAAGAACAGAGCGCCAGCGGCGCGCGCTGGGTGGCAAACAATACGCCGGGCAGTTCGGCTGATTTTAAGCAGTGAGCAGGAGCGCGGCACCATGCAGATAAAAGTGCTGGGTTCTGCCGCTGGCGGCGGTTACCCGCAGTGGAACTGCAATCATCCCAATTCGCGGCGCGCCCGTGCCGGTGATGCCGCCGCGCCGCAGCGCACCCAGTCATCGATCGCAGTGAGCGCAGACGGTACGGATTGGGTGTTGTTTAACGCCTCCCCCGATCTGCGTCAGCAGATCAATCACACGCCCGCGTTGCAGCCAAGCAGGGCCTTGCGCGAAAGCCCGATTAAAGCGGTGTTGCTGACCAATGCCGACGTCGATCATGTGGCCGGCCTGCTCAATCTGCGTGAGTCGCAACCCCTGCGGTTATATGCCACCCAGCGCGTGTTGACGGTGCTGGCGGCTAATTCCATCTTCAATGTGCTGAATCCGAATTTTGTGACCCGCGAGGCCATTGAGTTGGAACAGGTCTGCGTGCTGGCGGATCCCGATGGCAAGGCGCTGGGGTTCACCGTGGTGCCGTTCGCGGTCCCGGGCAAGGTTGCCCTGTGGCTGGAAGATGCGTCCCGTGGCGCAAACTTCGGCACGGTGGAAGAAGACACCATCGCGCTGGAGGTGCGCAGCACCCAGGGTGGGCGGTTTTATTACATTCCGGCCTGTGCGCGGATGACATCGGCGCTGGCAGCGCGCCTGCACGGTGCAGACCTGGTATTTTTTGACGGCACCCTGTTCACCGACGACGAAATGATCCGCGACGGTGTGGGTGTGAAGACCGGCAATCGCATGGGACACATGAGCGTGTCGGGCCCGGAGGGCACCCTTGCGGCCTTTGCCGCGCTCGAGGTGCGCCGTCGTGTGATCATACACATCAACACCACTAACCCGATTCTCATTGCCGACACCTCCGAACGTGCGGTGGTGGAGGCAGCGGGATGGGAAGTGGCCTACGACGGT
>JANOXY010000279.1:0-10809 GCA_031418675.1 Pseudomonadota bacterium | reverse complement strand
AGCATTTCGAACGCGTTCAGACCCAGTCTCTACTTTCGGTATTCGGCACCAAAGCATCGACGAACCCCGATGTTGCATGACGACTCAGGCACCCACGATGTTATCGGACAAAAGCGCTGACTCCTGAACTTCTCCGCTACCTTCGAGTGCAGTAACGCACAGACCCCTCTCTACCCCCGCCATTAGGTTTGCACGCAGACGTTACTCGCCATGGACGACTCGATGGCAGCCGCCACCATTACCGGGCGCGATGTGAACGTTAGGCCTAATCTGATAATCCACTTTCAAAATCCGAGATCCACAATGACTTCCACCATCAAGACCAATAACGGCAAGACTGCCGATGCCCAAGCTGCCACGCTCGATGCAATAAGCTTACTCAAAGCTGATCACAAGGCGGTTAGTGCGTTGTTTGCGGAATACGAGTCGGCCAGCTCCAGCTCGAAGAAAAAGGGCATTGTTGCCGAAATCTGCTCAGCCCTCAGCGTGCATGCGCAAATAGAGGAAGAAATTTTTTACCCCGACGTGAAGTTGGCACTCAAAGATAAGGTGCTGGTCCCGGAAGCGACGGTCGAACATGCCGGCGTCAAAGACCTGATTGAACGTCTCGAAGGCGTCGATCCCGGTGGTGAATTGTATGACGCCCGGATCAAGGTGTTGTCGGAGTACGTCAAACATCACGTTAAAGAAGAACAGAATGAGATGTTTCCCAAGGTCAAGGAATCCTCTTTGGATCTCTACGAGCTCGGAGCGCGTATGGCAGCACGTAAGACCGAACTGCTCGCGGCTAAGCGGTGACCACTAACGCGCGATAGCCGCTTTATTCAATAACTCGGTGGTGAGTGGCTGTCGGTAAACAACGCTCCTCGCAGGAAACGTTCGTCTCTGCTTCTACTTGGCGCGGGGGCCCCTGCGCGCATCGATGGAATCGATGCGCCATTTTTTCGCTTTCCCAGCTGCGCTACGTCCCGGCGACAGTCATCCTGTGGTGAGCTCTCCCGACCTGGGCGCCAGCGCTGCGTCCTAATCGGCATTACCAATCCCCAGTCGCCTGCTCGGCTTCAACACCTTCGACTGAGGCGAGGGAATAAGCCGAGGATCCCACGGATGATTCGACATTGGGTTACCTCGCTGGGCTGACCCGACAGTCGGTTTATTCGCCGATTGACCACAACCCACGACGCTGTTCGGCTGGCATCTCGGCCAACCATTTGAACGTGATACCGCGACACTACTCACGTCCCATAGGGGTCAGGTAACCATTGGTCGCACGCCACGTTCCGTCGACGCGGATTGGGCGCATCGCGCCTGCCTCGCCGTCGGAGCAGGTTTCCCGATGGCAAGCAGCAAGGATGGCTCAGCGGGCACGTGGGACTGTAGCGCTGTGGTTGCTGAACTTCGTCACGCTCAACACGAATGTGACCCGCGGTTGAATTTGTGCACGGTGGTGGCGCTGCTCCACGATGGGTTTAGATGTGTGCACCAGCAGACAGTGACGCGCGCGCGTGACGACTAATGTTCCGACTCACTCTAATCGAAGATGTTCGCAAGACGCGACAGCTGAACTTCACGAACCATATCAAGCGAAAGCAGGGCCGCTTGTCGCTTTAGGCACATCAACCACGTTTGTCCAGAGAAGGAATAAGTCATGAGCCACGACAGCAAAACGGAAATCAACAGCGACGTTGACGACCACTCCAATCGCGACCCGATCAGTGGCGCTCCGGGCGCCCATCCTGTAGGCACCGGTGTCGGCGCGGCGCTGGGCGGCGCAGCGAGTGGCGCCGCAGCCGGTACGGTAGCGGGTCCAGTCGGGACGGTTGTTGGGGCAGCGATTGGCGCAATCGTTGGAGGATTGCTTGGCAAAGGTGTTGCCGAGGCGATTGACCCTACCAGCGAGGCAGTCTACTGGAAGGAGAATTTTAGCTCTCGGCCATACGCGGATGACGCCACCAATTACGATGATTATGGCCCGGCCTACAATTACGGCGTTGCGTCCTACAGCAAATACCCGGGACGCAACTTCGACGATATCGAATCCGAACTATCCGAGAACTGGGACTCCGTCCGGGGTCAATCCAGATTGGACTGGGATGATGCGCGGGTTGCCACCCGTGACGCATAAGATCGTGTGAACGATCGCTGAGACCGCATGGCAGTCGGCCGGGTTGACAAGCTCAGCCGACTGCATACCTCTGAAAAACTTCGTACGTGCTAAAGGAACTCCCATGAACAATATTGTTTACATCGTAGGTTTGGTCGTTGTGGTAATTGCCGTTCTGTCGTTTTTTGGGCTGCGTTAGCCGCGCAAGCATATCGCTCAAAAATCGCTTCTGAATGAACGGGCTTGTTGTTCGTCATTCGGGGTTACACGGTGGATGCAGAGGCGAACTTCGGCTCTGCGTGAGTGAGAGTTATGGCTGGTTGCCGTAGCGCCTGAGCTTTGTGCAGACGATGGAACGGGACACGCAGTCGCGCTAACGCGTCAGGGCGTGCCGCGGGGGTGAGGCAGCAGGCGGTCGTACTCTTCCTTGACGGTTGCGTAACATTCGCAGACTTTCGACTCCAGGCCGGGCCGATCCGTGACGGTGATATTGCCACGTGCGTAGTCGATTAAACCTTCCTCACGCAACTTCGATGCGGCACCAGTCACTGTCTCGCGTCGCACGCCCAGTAAACTACCAATCAACTCCTGGGTAACCACCAGCTTATTGGTGTGCAGTCGGTCCACACTCATCAGTAACCACCGGCATAATTGCTGATCCAGTGGATGGTGAGCGTTGCACACCGCGGTCTGTGTGGTCTGGGCGATCAACGCCTGGGTGAACAGCAGCGATAATTGCTGCATTTGGCCACCCTTTGAAAATTCCTGCTTTATTATTTTTCGCGCAAGTCGAAATGCGCTGCCGACACTTTGCACCACGGTACTGCTCGGCATACTTTCGCCGCCCATAAAAGTCGAGATTCCGACCATGCCCTCGTTTCCGACGAGCGCCGTTTCACTCGAGGAACCGTCCTCGAGCTCGTAGATCAGAGACACAATGCCGGAGGTTGGAAAGTGCAAGTAGTCCACATGGTCACCGGACTCGGACATGGTCAGTCCGAGCGGCAGGGGAACAAACTCCAGCTCTGGTAACAGCCGTTCCATGTCGTGAGCGGGAAGCGCCGCAAGAATTCGATTCTTGCGGGGGTCATTGTGTTCAGTGTCGACTACTTTTGCCATGCGGAGGATCCTTGATTGGCGTGTGACCGATGTTTGGCAGCGGGACCGGCGCCACAGTCTACCTGGGTGCGGCGTTCACTCTGTCCGCTACCTCACTTAAGGATGCGATGTGCGGCAGCTGACGCGAACGCGAGGTGACTAATCCTGAACGTGGTGCGGTTCCGGCTACATCGTGCTCGTCAGAAACCGAGGCCACGCAGAGCCCTCCCCGCGGAATAGGGAGGGCTTATCAATAGTCCACCCCTAGGCCTTTTTACGACGCCCCAACATCACCATCCCCGTGAGTGCTGTGCCCAGAAGAGGTACCGACATCGGCAGCGGTACCGCCGAGGTCTGCACGTTCAAGGCGTACTTGCCGGTCAGTAGACCGGTAGGTGCGAAGCCATCCAAGTGCACCGTATACGCGCTGCCGGCCGTGGCGAAAAACGAGATCACCGATGAGCCCGCCCCCGGTTGCGCAATCAGTAGCTGCGCGGAAGGAGAGATCAGTGCTTCCAAACCCACAAACGGCGTGGCTGAGCCCGGCACCAGCGCGCCAATGTCATACAGGCTGGCGGTATAGATAGCGCTGACTGGCGTAGTGAAGTTGTACGTAATTGAGCCGAACCCCGTAAACGCCCCAACTTCGTCCAATACCACCGTTGCCGCATTCGCCGCCGCCAGTCCTGTAAACATAAGCACACACGCAAGGCTCAGTCGTCGCAATATTTTCAACATTAAACTCATCTCCAGGGATCATCATTAAGGTGCGCGGTCGTGGTTATATTTTTAGCAGCGAGCGCGCGGTGCACCTGTAAAGGTTGAGCGGAGTTTCCAGTCGCCCCAGCGCAAGGTCGGTGCGCCAACCGTCATAGTTCAGGAATGCTCGACGTTCCCACTGCGCAACTGCGCGGTGCGCTTGTGTGAGAATTTTTTCGCCGTTCTGTTCTTCTTTTAGATTGAGGCCAATGTTCGGTTGCGCACCGTGCACCCATCGCAGCTCACCTAGCATTCCGCTCGCGACATCGCACAACCAGAGGACCAGACCATGCTTCCGAACGGTTCCAGCATTCATCTTGCCAAGGCATTGTTTGCCACTGCAGTATTTGTGGGTTCAAGCTTTGTACAGGCTGACGATCACAGCCATGTGCCCACCACCAGCCATGATCTTGAGCACGTTCAGCCGATACCCGATCCCGATGAAAGCAGGGCATCCGGCCGCTCTGCGGGCAAGCCAATATTGACGCACGAGGGCGGGACCTCACCTGCCGTCCTGACTAAAGACAATCACCTTATATTGAGCGGCGATCAGGAAGTACCCGCGGTCGCCACCGCTGCGCGTGGCAAGGCGTCAGTCACGATCGGCGCTGATAAAACTGTCATGGGTGGTGTTACCACCACCGCGATGGAAGCCACGGCCGCACATATTCATACCGGCGCTGTAGGCAAAAACGGCCCGGTCGTGATCACACTGAGCAAGGATGGACAGCATGGCTGGCTGGTGCCGGCGGATTGTGTGCTGACCGATGCCCAGTACACGAGTTTTAAAGCCGGTGAGCTCTATATCAACGTACATAGTGCCGCCCATGAAGCGGGCGAGATTCGCGCGCAGCTCATGCCCTGAACCGCGCGCGGAATCAGTAGCTGAGGTCTTGAGCTGATATCGCTGCGGTTGGCACGCAGGCGAGATTTTTGCAGGCGGCAAGGGGTTCCTCAATCCAGGCAGCGAGCGTGAGGAAGTTCTGCGCGCTCATGTGACGGCACGGGTGCTGCGCGAGCGCTATGTCAGTGACCCCGCCGGCGAGAGCCGGCAATAATCATGGCACCGCGTGATCGTTTCTTCTTGCGACGGCGCGCTTGCGAAAGGTCTGAAGACAGGTGTCGCAGTCGCGCCCCGCTGCTCGTGATGGTCGCGACCTCAAGCTCGCAGGCGCGCCCGCACCTCGGCCAGGCGGTCGAGGCTGGCTTCGTTCCACGGATAGGGAATGACCGAGACGTGTTCAGCGCCGTGTTCGGCATACTCGGCGAAGCGATCAGCGATTTGATCGAGCGAACCGGCGAGGGGCACCGCGGTCGGAATGAGGCCATAAGGGCCGTCGCTGAAGTTGACCGACACCGTTGCACCGCGCGCCAGCGTGGCCGGATCGCGCCTGATTTTTTCGCAGGCACGTTCGATCGGCGCCCACGCGCCGACGAAGGTGGCGAGCGCGCAGTCGCCAAAGGCAATCATGCAGTTCCACATGTCAGCATGCTGCGCGGTCAGTCGCGACATGCGCGGCAGCCCACGCAGGGTGCCGATCATGACCGGTGGCATGGGGCCCGCCGAGCGGGGTAGCAGTTCGGCGTCCTCCACCGAGTGAAACTCGCCGCTGTAGGAAAAGCGTTGTCCACGCAGCAGCGGCAGCAGGATGTGCAGTGCGTTTTCGAAGCGCCCGACGTGACGCGCAAAATCGAAGCCGTAAGCAAGGTGCTCGGAGGTGAAATCACCGGCGCCGAGACCGAGGACCAGCCGCCCCGGCGCAAGTTCGTTGACATTGTCGACCGTGCGCGCGAGCAGCGCCGGGTTGCGGAAGGTGGTGTTGGTGACCAGCGTGCCGAGCGTGATGCGCGAGGTCAGTACGGCGAGCACGCTCGCCGTGGTCCAGCACTCCCATTGGCCGCCCTTCACCCCCGCCCACTCGGCCGGCAGTTCGATGCCAACGGCGCGGAAGTCAGCATAAGCCTCCCAGTAAAGATGGTCGGTGAGCCACAAACTGTCGAGCCCTACCCGCTCGGCGTGCTGTGCAAAGGCGATGGCTTCGCGCAGGGTTGGCGTACGCCCATCCAGAGAACCCGTCCAGATGGGCATCAGCACGCCGATTTTCATGTCTGCTGGTCGCATCGCGAGACCTCCGTGTGGGGGCTGGGTGTTGAGAGTAGAGGCAGCATAAAGGCTGTGTACTTCGAGTTCGAGTCTCTGATACTTCGCGCCGACACCAGGCAACGAATGGCGTCAACAACAGCACCTAATATCGGGTTTGCAACGGCATTTCGATCGCGTGCCAGTTCAACCGCCACGACCCCGTCGTGACCAGCGTGAAGTGTTTGGCCACGAACAGGTTCAAAATGCCCGGCGTCGCCAGGGGTGTGGGCTAACCGAGGGTGGCGAGCCGACGTAATCGATAGCGCTCGGGATCGTCCTTGTTGAGCATGAATTCGAGAAGGCTTCCGCGTCTGTCGAGCGGATCAAAATTGGGGGACTCGCCAGTGGCCAGTGTCTGGCTGGCATTGGCTTCACGGAAGATTCGAGCCACGTCGCTGTAGCGACTGATGCGCCAAGTGCCCACCGGTCTCAGTCTGACCTGGTCGCGGTTCGCGCAGGGCATCGCCCGCACTTGGACCCGCGCGGCCTCCGCTGTAGGCTGCCTATCATCCGAATCAACCATTCCTTGCCAGGTGCGCAGCATGATCACTCCGCTCGACGACTACCCGGTGCATCAGACTGCCCAGCCGTTGATTGTTCCCGCCACCAGCGATCGCAATTTCTACGACCGCTTCTGGTTCAACGGGTTCGTCGGCGATGGCTCGCTGTATTTCAGCGTGGCGATGGGCTTTTATCCCAATCGGCACGTGATGGATGGCGGCATCAGCGTGCTGGTGGACGGCCAGCAGCACTGCCTGCACATCGCCGGCGCCCTGCCGCTGGATCGCACCCAAACGCGGCTGGGGCCGCTCAGGGTCGAGACCGTGGTGCCGATGCGCCGCCATCGTGTGTACGTCAACGACCCTGAGCACGGCTTCGAGGCGGAGCTGCACTTCGAGGCGGCGACCGGTGCGCACGAGGAAGTGCGCCAGATCCTGACCGACGGCGTGCAAACATCGATGGATGTCACGCGCGTGTCGCAGTTCGGCGCCTGGTCGGGCTGGCTCGTGATCAAGGGCAAGCGC
Source organism: Pseudomonadota bacterium (assembly GCA_031418675.1). GTDB lineage: Bacteria > Pseudomonadota > Gammaproteobacteria > JADJYF01. The sequence goes on along the minus strand of JANOXY010000279.1, from coordinate 3,680 downwards.
TTCGAGCTCGATCCGCGTGTTACCAATGGCACGCGCGATCGTTCGTGGGGCGTGCGGCCTTGTGGCGAGGGCGAGGGCAAGCCGCATCGCTGGTCCTCTCAGTTCTTTTTCGGCTGGTCGCAGACTTTCTGGCCAAGCTACGTGCAGCACGGCATGTTCTTCGCCGACAAACACGGTGATCTGATCATCCGCTCCGGTGCACGCATCCCGCGGGTGCCGCGCGCCGACACGCCGGTGTTCGCGCGCGACACCGGCGAGACTGAAGCCACACCCGTCGAGTACCAGTTCGACTACATTCCCGGCACCCGGCGCTTGAGACACGCCATGCTGCGCTCACGCCTCGCGAACGGAGAGATTGCCGAAATCGAGTACGAGCCGCTGGTGTCCTTCCAGATGGCGGGCCTGGGTTATGGGCATCCGCAATGGGGCCACGGCTGCTGGAAGGGTGAATACGCAATCGGCGAGGAAACCTGGCGCTCGAATGAACTCGACGTCAGCCAGCCCTGGCTGTTTCACGTACAGCAGGTGTGCCGCGTGACCTTGAATGGCAAGGAACGCACCAGCGGCATCCTCGAACACGTTGCGCTGGGCCCGAACACCAAGGTTGGATTTCGAGAACTGCACGACCTCGCACCGGGCGGTCTTGGCGGACCAGCGTAACTGCGAGCGCATCGCGTTCTGGTAGCGGCCCAACCGGACGATATTTTGCGGCAGGAAATGACCTCCGTGGAACGCTCTTGGTTTTACCCCCTACATGAGCGCCCGCTCCCATTCGCGACAAATGCGGCAATCAACTGGCCCAGAATCGGCGGCAACAAAAAACGCTAGGCGAGCCGGCTTCCAGGTTCGTTTTCACTGCTGACTGACGACCCTGGCTTTATGTTTCCGGTTTCCAGACGTTCCCCCGCTCAGTCGACGGACTAAACGAACGCGCTGGGCTGGTGACTCGTAAGGTATCGCAAGGACCCCCGTACTGGGGCCGCAGGTACGGGCGAGTTGCGCATCGGCGGCCCACGCAGACACTCCTGTATCAACCTGATTGAAGTGCACTGACTGGTGTTCTTGGCACACCTGACGGTGCGTGAGAGGAGCTTGCAATCGCATGTGCAGCGCGATTTGTTAACGCGGTCGCCAACTAACCTGACCGCGATGGCAGCGGCTGCGACGTGCGGCGTCAGATCCTTGCCTAAGCCTGCGGCATGCGGGCTCAGTCGGATGACCTGGATGCGAAGTCATTGGCGCGTTTCGGTCAGGCGATCGAAGCCCAACCCTACGCACTGCCCGACGACAAGACTCGGGCGCTGACCGCGTTAGTGGTGTAGTGCCGACAGTGGGTGAAGATGCGCACTGCCGGGCTCAATCGTTTGCTCAGCTTTCACTTGACGAAGCTTGCCTTGCGTACCGTGACGTGCAGCGCATCAGGTGCCGCAGTGTTCGCTCTCCCCCGCGCGAGCAGCATAGCCACGATGCTGGGGGCACTCACGCCTGATGCGTGGCCGTACCCAACAGTTTCACGGGCGCCTTCACGTGGGCGCTCATGTCACCAACCAGGGTGTGGCGAATGAGCCGTCGTTTGAACCGCCAACGGCCATCCAGCCGCGCAAAATCGTCAAAGTAGTGACCGGAAAAAATCGCCTGTAGCGGGAAATCCGGCGCTTGCTGAAACACCGTTACATAACATTGACTGCTGGCCGTGCCGCTCGCTTCATCGATGCTGAGATCGATATTGCTGGTGACATGGCGCGTGCGCGGTGTGCCGTCACTATAGGTGCGCACATTGGCCATGCCGGCCAAGAGTTGATCTTTACCCCGCGCGACGACACCACCCTCGATAGTCCACTCACCGTCGGCGAACAACTGGGCGAAGCCCTCGAAGTCGCCGGTATCGATGGTGAAGCAATATTGATTCATGAGGCTGAGAATGTCGTCGCGCGCGCTCATGGTGAACCTCGTCGTTGTTTATCGCCGCTGACACGACCACGCTCAAAGCGCGGTGCGTGCCTCAATGTCTACCCTGCTGTCGATGCGCCCGGCACGGCTTGCATCGGCATTGTCCACACCCCACGGGTAGAACTCGATGCGCATCGAGATCTCTGTGCTCGCAGGCGGTGAATAGCCCACGGAACGCGCCGGTTTAAGGTGCTTGCTCGAGCGGGTCGAACTACGGCCTGGGCTGTCGTTAAGCAGTGTCGGCGCGCAACGCTTGGTTTCATGCCGCGACGGTACCAGCCATCAGTGGTTTTACTTTGGCGATGATCTCAGCAAAGAGCGCACTGGTTTCGAGCGCGTTGATGCCAGCAAAGGGTGCGAACCACAGTGCGCCGGTGGCGCCGCGGGCACGCAAATCGTCGAGTTGTTTTGCGATGACGGCCGGCTCGGCGAACCATCCCGGGTTGGCCGGCGCGTTGGGGTCTTCCCAAGCCGGCAACTCGAGCCGACCACCCGGGTTGTACCAGTTGGGGATATAGGCCAGATGTTCGCCGTACTTGACGTTCATCGCTTCGGGATCGTCGGCGGGCAGCTGCGGCATGAACACCACGGCCTTGCCGGCCTCGGCCATGCGCCCGCACTCTTTGACCTTGTTGAGATAGTTGTCGAGCCCACCTGGGAACCCGGTCCAGCCCTGGCCCATACGCGCGGCGCGGTCGATGGCCTTTTTTGCCTGATCGCCCACCCCGAACCAGATCTCCGGGCCGTCCTGCTGTACCGGTTTTGGCGTGACATCGATGGCCGGGAAGTCGTAGAACTCACCCTGATGTTTGAACGCGCCGTCGGCCCAGCATTTGCGCAGGATTTCGATCTGCTCCTGGAACATGCGCGCGCGCACCTTGGCGTCCAGCGACGCGCCAAACACCATGCCTTCGTGACGGAAGGACTCGCGCCAGTCGTAATTCATACGGCCCAGCCCGACGCCGACACGCACACGACCATGGGAAAGAATGTCGGCGATGGCAAGCTGCTCGGCCAGCGACACCGGGTGATGCAGCGGCAGTTCGATAATCGCCTGGGCCAGTGTCACTTTTTTGGTGACCATCGCCAGCGCAGCGGTCATGGTCGCCATCTGCGGCAGATAACCGTCCTCGCTGAAGTGATGCTCCGTCAGCCAGATGGTGTCGAAGCCGGCCTGCTCCATCTCGACGATGTGGCGTATGTGCTGGTCGTAAACCTGCGCCCACGGCGCGTGCCAGCGCGGTGGATTGCGGAACGAATACAACAGCCCGAATTCGAACTTGGCCATGGTGTCTACTCCTGGTGGGAAGCAGGCAGCATATGCGCGTGGCGCCGCGGCGCGCCACGCGCAAAAGTGCTAGGTCATGGGCAGCGCATGGGACCGAGCGGATAGTCGGCCACGGGTGTTTAACAACTCAGGCCTGGTCAAAGGCGTAACGGCGATCGGCCACGCGCACCTCGGCCTCTTCGAGTCCAAGTTCGCGGCGCACGATGTTCGTGCCCAGCACCAGCGACACACATTTGTAGTGGGCAATGCGACGCGACAGACCCTCACGGCCGAAACCGCAATCAGCGGTGATGATGAGGCGTTCCGGTGGCACGTATTCCAGGGCATGGCGAATAGTGGCCGCGACCTGCTCCGGCGACTCGACCGTAGTGCGGGTGTGATCGACCACGCCGATACCAATCTTCTTGTCGGTTTTGTGATGTTTGAGCAGCGCAATATCGCG